>JBGQIR010000091.1:0-7187 GCA_041498535.1 Methylomirabilis sp. (SeqCode) | reverse complement strand
CGGATTCCGCTCGGGGCGGGACGTGGACAAGTTCTCCGGCGTTTCTTTCGAGCGCGGACGGACCTGTAGCTTTCTTCTTCCGGGGATCGTGGGCTATCTGGAGTGCCAGGTCAGGTCAGCCCTGGACGGTGGCGCCCACCTCTACTACCTGGCCGATGTCCTGGCGGGAAAGCTCGTGTCCGATCAGGCTCCTCTCCGCCTCCACCAGTTGCTCGAGATGCTGCCGCCCGAAGACCTCGCCACCATGGGTCGCCTCCTGGAAGAGGACATCCGGCGAGACGTCGGCTTTCTGTGAGATTCAGCTCCTCATCCCCAGTCCTAGGATCATTCGCCTAAGGCTTCTACGCAGAATCCGTTCACCCTGAGCTTGTCGAAGGGCAGATGTTTTCAATGCGTTCCACTCGTGGTTCGACGATCTCACCACGAACGCGTTATATGGATACCTATGGCGCACTGATGCAAACGCGCCAAATCCTGTTACATCGTCATTGCGAGCGACTGAAAGGAGCGTGGCAATCCCGCGATGTTTGAGATCGCTTCGGTCGCTTCGCTCCCTCGCGATGACACATGACTTTCTGCGTTTGTATTAGGTCTGTCCCGATAACAGAACCCCCTGGATGCCTCGCCAGTTCCGTGAGCTCCTCCTCAGCGATCGGGGAAACCGGTGTCACCAGTCGCTTGCGCCTCCCCTTAATCGCCTGACGACGTTATGCGCCCCTATTGTGTACAACGCTTTTTGGGTGGTGCCAGGAGCCTTCGGCAATTTAGATTACAGCGCGTTATTACCCCAACTAAACTGTTGACAAATTGGTATAGCATTCATGTATACTGAAATGTAAACAAGTGGGAGGACTGACAAAATGGCAAGCTTGACAGTGAGAATTGGCGAAAAGTCTCACAAGGCCCTTCGTGAGATCGCGACACGTTCTAGAAAGTCTATGCAAGAAGTCCTTGCGAAAGCGATTGAGGAATATCGGCGAAAGCGGTTCCTGGAAAATGCCAATGCAGCTTTCGCGGCCCTCCGCCTGGCTCCCAAAGCATGGAGGCAAGAGCAAAGGGAGCGGGCAGCATGGGATGTGACGCTTGGGGATGGACAGGATAAGGAATGACCATGCCAGAGCCCAGTCGCGGCGATGTGTGGACGGTCGATCTCAACCCCACCCAAGGACACGAACAGGCCGGAAGAAGGCCAGGCTTGGTCGTCTCAGTGGACCTGTTTAATCACGGCCCTGCAGGGCTGGTGATCATACTTCCAATCACCACCGTGGCCAAGAGCATTCCCTTTCACATGGAGGTCAGTCCCCCGGAGGGAGGCCTGAGGCAGAGGAGCTTTGTAAAGTGTGAGGATGTGCGGTCAGTTGCCAAGGAGCGCCTGTTACGGCGACATGGCGCTGTCTCCCCGCAAACAATGGCTGCCGTCGAAGACCGGCTGCGAATTTTGCTGGATCTCTAACGCCCCAGTTCTTCACCGTTTTCAGCCCTGTGCAGATCCGGTGAGGTTGAGAAGAGAAGGGAGAAGGGACGCGAGCAGGGAATGAGACGCCTGACATTATCGAACAGCCGGTTGGGCCTGTTTACCGAATGCCCGCGATGCTTTTGGCTGGACATCAACGCCGGGATCAAGCGCCCGGACACAATCTTCCCCAGCCTTCCGGGCGGCCTTGACCTTCAGTTCAAGCGATACTTTGACCAGTTCAGAGCGCAGGGCGACGTGCCTCCTGAAGTGAGGGGCAAGCTGCCCGGCAAGCTTCTGTCAGACGTCGGGACCATTGACCGATGGCGTGATTGGAGACGCGGCATCCGCTATATGCCGCCCTGGGCGGAGGTGGAGTTGATGGGCGCGTTGGATGAGTGCCTGGTCGATGTGGACGGCTTTCACTATCCCCTGGACTACAAGACACGAGGGTACGCCCCAAATGCCGGGACGCATGGGTACTACCAGAACCAGATGAACTTCTACACATTGTTGCTGGAGGGAAACGGCCACAAGACCAAACGCCTGGCGTACCTGCTCTACTACCATCCGGTCGCCGTAAAAAAACACGGCCTCATTCAGTTCGAGGTCAGCGTCCAGGAAGTTGCGACCGACCCCGAGGCCGCCATGCGGCTCGTCACTGACGCCCTTGCCGTTCTCAACGGTCCCGCTCCAACTCGCTCTTCCTCGTGCGGATTCTGCAGGTGGAACAGCGCGCTCACGGATTGGGAAAGCACCCCAAGACTTAGCCTCTGATTAGGCGTGAGGGCTATCACACTATAAGTTCCTGCCCTTTATCCTACAATAGTTGAAACGCTCCGCCGCCGGGATTTGACCTAGGCCCGCTTCCATTCCCTTGGCCCCTGGCTCTTCCCTCTCTTGCCGTCCCTGTGTGGAGGAGTGGTCTCTTTTCTCTGAGCTCTCCCTGTCTCTGTGGTGGAGTTATTGCTTGGCCAGTCGGCTTTTCCGTTCGAGCGTCCGGCGGTCAGTCCACCGGAGGACTCCCCCTTTTTCCGAACCCAGGCCGGCTCTCCGCTCCAGCGGCTCGGGCGGGCCGGGCGATCTTGAGGGGTGCTCCTGGGGTTCTGCCCCGCGTTCCCGTTCCCGGCGGGACGCCCCTGGGTTTCTCGGAGGGCGCGGTGCGCGGCGTTCTCCTTCGCCCGGGCTCGCTCCGCCGATTTTCGGGCGCGGATGACAGCGAGGCGTTCGACGATGGGGACCTCGAAGCGCTCCGCGGGTTTCTTTGCGTAATCAAACCCCGGGACTTTCTGGCGCGGCAGGCGGTTGCCGATGTCGCTCTCGATGGCGCGGAGGTTGACCTCTTCGTTCGGTGAGACGAGGGTGTAGGCATCACCCGTAGCGTCCATCCGTGCCGTGCGCCCGACCCGGTGGATGTAGTCCTCGGGGAGGTTCGGGACGTCGAAATTCACCACCAGGCCCAGCGCCTCCACGTCGATGCCGCGCGCGGCGATGTCTGTCGCGACGAGGACACGGCACCGTCCCTTCTTGAAGCTGGCCAGGGCTTCGGTCCTCTGCGCCTGGCTGCGGTTCCCGTGGATCCTTTCGCAGGTGACGCCGTGCTTCTCGAGGAAGTCGGCGAGCCGGTTGGTTCGGTGCTTGGTTCGGGTGAAGGCCAGGACGTTCTTGGACGCGCTGTTCTTCAACAGTTCGAGAAAGAGGGTGGACTTCAGCTCATGCGGGACGGGATAGGCCACATGGGTGATCCCCGCCGCCGGGGCGGATTTCCGCTCGATGTTCAGGAAGACCGGGTTCTGCAGCATGTCCCTGGCGAGTTCCACGATGGGCGTCGGCAAGGTGGCCGAAAACAGCAGCGTCTGCCGGCGCTTGGGGACGTGCTTCAGGATGCGGCGGATGTCGGGCAGAAAGCCCATGTCGAGCATGCGGTCCGCCTCATCGAGCACGAGGTACTCAATGCCGTCGAGCCGCGCGTAGGGGTACTGGAAGTGGTCGAGGAGCCGGCCGGGGGTGGCGATAAGGACGTCCACGCCCCTGCGGAATGCCCGTTCCTGGGGCCCTATGGAGACCCCTCCGTAGACCGCGGCCCCCGTCAGGGACGTGTGCACTGCGAGGTCGTGGAGGTGTTCCGCGATCTGCGCCGCCAGCTCCCGGGTGGGGGCCAGGACGAGCGCCCTCGTGGTTCCCCTGGGCTTCTCGAGGAGCCGGTGGAGGATGGGCAGCAGGAACGCGGCGGTCTTGCCGCTGCCCGTCACGGCGGTGGCCATGACGTCTCGGCCCTCCAGGAGGGGCGGGATGGCCAGGCGCTGGATCGGCGTGGGGTGCTCAAACCCCATGTTGTGGATGGCTTTCAACAGGTTCGCGTTCAGTGTGAGTGATGGAAAAGACATGATCCTCCTTCTGCTGTCATTGGGCGCGCCTGTCCTTTGATAGGCAGAACGCGCCCGTGTCATTTGTCCGGTCGGCTTGAGTGGGGCTAACGGCGGGATCACCGGAGAAGTCGCCGTGCAGGCTTTGAAAGTCCCTTCTCGACCGTGGATCGTGCCGCGTCAGGGCCTCGATCGATCCGGGTTTCGCAACGTGAAACACACTATAGCACGCTTGGCGGCTTTTGCCAAGCTGCAAAGTGTGACGGGAATTCTGCCGGAGGATGGAGGGTTTGCTGGAAGCGCACGCCCTCTTGCGGCTCGCACGCCGCGGCACGCGAAAATCGAAAATCATTGATCGCATGTTGCCATGTCAGCAGACTGCGATTATACTCCATCCAATGCGGGAACCTCTATGAAGCGGACCCAAATTCAACTTGATGAGCGGACCTATGAACTGTTACGGAGACGCGCCGTCGAAAAATCGAGAGGCTGGAATGCCTGGCGAAAGTGAGTGGGTGAGCGTGGCGCGCTTCGCTGTATGGATGGCCTTGATCCTTTCAGGTCTTGTTACAGGGTGCGAAGGGGATCTGCATTCTATCCTGATGCAGCGCGATCTCGACTCGCTGAGGAGCGAGGTGGCAGCCGTCTCCAGAACGAACGAGGGGGAGAAGACCTTCATCGAGGATCGGATTGGGAAACTCGAGACCGAGCTGAAGAGCCGACTGGAAAAAGCCGCTCAGGAGCGGAGCGAGGACGTTGAGGGATTCATGGGGTCACAGGCAAGCCTCAACACAAAGCTGGATGAGCTTGCAGACCAGGCACGGCTGACTCAAGGGCGAGTTGAGGAGATAGGCCATCGTATCTCCGAGCTGAATAAGAGGGTTGATGGCCTCGGCGATCAGCTCAGTCAAGCCCTTGTTGCAGTCCGAGAAGCTAAAATGGCAGGCCAGACGGCCACCGCTGCTGCCCAAGATGCAACCGCGCTCGCCCAACAGGCCGCCACCGCGTCCCAGCAGACGGCTCAGCATGTGACCAACGCCCTGCAACAGATGGCGGACCAAGCCAATGCCGCCATTCAACAGGTCAACGCGACGACACAACTCGCCCTGAGCGAAGCAAGAAAAGCGGTCGCCGCCAAGCAGACTGCCTCGCCCGTGGCCCAGCAGGCACCGGGGCTCGTCAAGCTACCTTCGCCGCCCTCGACGTTGCCTTCAGGCCAGGCGACCCCTTCCCCTCCTCCCCCGGCCCTGCCAGCCCGACCAGCGGTGAGCGCGGCGACTCCTGACGAACTGTACAAGAACGCTCTCAACGATTATACAAAAGGCAAATACGACCTTGCGATCGACGGGTTCCGCGCCTATATCATTCAATATCCCAACACAAGCCTGCTGTCCAACGCTGAGTACTGGCTCGGCGAGTCGTTCTACAGCCAGAAAAACTATGGCTTGGCGATCCAGCAGTTCGACCTCTTCCTGACAGATTATCCGGACAGTCCCAAGGTGCCAGGTGCCTTGCTCAAACAGGGGTACGCGCACCTCGAGTTGCGGGAGACGTCCCGAGGCCGAACGGTCCTCACCAATGTCATCAAGCGATTCCCGAAGTCGCCAGAGGCCAAGTCGGCGAAAGCCCGGCTGAGTCACCTCAAAAAAGGCCCTGGAAGAAAACCCGGGGCAAAGGGTCCATCAAAGCGTGTGTCATGATTCGGCGCAACCTAACGCCCGTTCAGCTCGCGACCCGCATCACGATCTTCCCCACGGTGTGGCCCGATTCAATGGCCTCATGAGCGACGCGGAATTCGCTCCAGTCTAGGACCTTTGTCATGGTGCTCTGGAGCACCTTTCGATCGAGCAGGTCCGCCACGCGGTCGAGAAGCGCGCCCTGGCGTTCGGGCTCGACGCCAAACATGGGTCGAGAGAACATGTTCTCGAAGTGGACGCTCGCGCGCATGCTGAAAAGCGTGCTCAAGTCCGCGGCGGGAGCAGGCAGGATGCAGCAGATCTTGCCCCGGAAGTTCAGGACGGAGGCGAGAGAGGCGAAGTCGTTCCTCTCGGCGCAGGAGAGGATGTAGTCGAAGCCGCTCGCGCCCACCGAGGGGAGCTGCGCCGCGAGTTCCTTCGAGTGGTCGATCACGCCGTCCGCGCCCATCGTTCGGCAGAACGAGGCGGACTCGGAGCGGGAGGCCGTCGCGATCACACGCAGGCCGCACACTCGCTTCGCGATTTGGATGCCGATGGAGCCGACGCCGCCGGCCCCGCCGAGGATGAGCGCCGTACGGCCTGCACCGGAAGCCTCTCGAGCGTCCATGTTCTCGAGAAACGCCTCCCAGGCCGTGATGGCGGTCAGTGGGATGGCTGCAGCCTCCTCGAAGGACAGGGTCTTCGGCTTCTTGCCAACGATGCGCTCGTCGCAGGCGACGTACTCGGCGTAGGAACCTTGCCGCGTGATGTCTCCGGCAAGATAGACCTCATCCCCGACCCGGAGACGGCGGGCCTCGCTCCCGATCTCCTCGACGATCCCTGCGGCGTCCCAGCCGATCACAACAGGGCCGCCACCCGCCTTGTCGGCGCCGCCGCGCAGACCCCGCCGCACTTTCGCATCGACAGGATTGACCGAGACTGCTTTCACTCGGACAATCACGTCGCGCGGCCTTGGCACGGGCCCCGGCACCTCGACGAAACGAAGGACATCCGGCTTGCCGTATTCAAAGAACCCGATCGCCTTCATTTTCTTCGTCGTCATGGCTGACTCCTTTCTCGCCCTGGGCGGAGAGCAGCACAGTCGCTGCTCTGCTCAAGCAACACCGATTATACCACGTGCTTCAAGCCTTGCTTTAAGGACAGCTCGGTCACGTGAGCGCTTGGGTGACTGGGTCGGCCTTGCGATGACGAGCGAAGGATGTAGCTCCACTCAATACCTCATGCGCCTGCGGCGCCCCCATGGGTATGAAACGCTATTGAGGGGACTTTCGAATCAATGACATTTGACTGGATTCGTAGTTTGGAATCGCTATACTCAGGAAGATGGGCGCGATAAGAATCTTCTATAGTCCTGACTACGTCAGCAGTGGGCACGCCTTCGAAACGACGCGCAAGTCGAAGTGGATCGTGGACTCGCTGCGCCGCGAGCCGATGGCCGAGATCGAGCTACTCGCCCCCGACCCGCTTACCGAGTCGCAGCTCTGCGAGGTGCACGACCCGTCGTACGTCACGGCTATCCGGACAGGAGAGGCCCGCGCCCTGGCGGAATCGCAAGGTTTTTCCTGGGACCCATCCCTTTGGTCCATGGTCTGCGCGTCGAATGGTGGGGCGGTCGCGGGGGGGGGAGCCGCCGGCGCGGGGGGGGTGGCGGGGGTGGGGGGGAGGGGGGTG
>JBGQIR010000090.1:0-7211 GCA_041498535.1 Methylomirabilis sp. (SeqCode) | reverse complement strand
CCGTTATAGTTTTCACCTGCTCGGTATTCTCGATCAACGACTACAAAGGATTCTTCCCGCTAAAGGTTGGCATGGGGCGAAGTGAGTAACAGTGTAAACCATGTCCCCGGTCTAAAATGTAAACCATGTCCGGCTTGCACATGCAGGTGAGGGGGGATGCGAGACCAATGACACCCTATTTGATGCGGTCGTCCTAGTCTCTGTAGATCTCCTTCCGATGGCGCACGCGATAGAGAGCCACTTCGCGTCCGACGACATCATACCTCACCCGATAGGGCCACACATCGAGCCGCCACTGGCCGACTCCCTTGCCTTTCAGCTTCTTGATTTGTGGCGGTGGTCCAAAGGGGTTGCCCCCTAGCCGTTGAATCTCGACCAGGACTTTCTCTTGAATCGAGCGAGGGAGTGCCTCGAGGTCTCGCTGGAAGCTCGGGGTGAGCCGAACAGTAAAACGGGCAGGCATGCCTTAGCCAGCCCGGCGGCCGGCAAATCGTGACCTGAGGTAGTCCCGAAGCGTGATGGCCTTCCCTGCCCGGTACTCTTTCGCGGCGACCTTGAGGCTCGCTTGGAACTCTGGGTCTAGCTCTTCCAGTATGTCATCGAAATCGGAAGCACTGAGCAGGACCGCGGTCGGCTTCCCGCTTTTCGTGATGACGAATCGAGCCTTCTTCTCCGCGACCTCCTTCAGGATAGACCCGAGTTGTGTGCGAGCGATGTAAGCGGGGATGGTGCTAGTTACGGGGCGTTTGCGCATTCTGACCCTCCATTACGACTGCCTCGAATTGATTAATCAATTTCATGATACTCCCGCGGCCGAAAAAGTCAAGTCGTGAAGGCCGAAGGTCTTCGGCACGCAGGCGGGCTGGCATACTGGAGAGCATATAGGCAGGGGGAATTCTGAGGAATGGAAGCCAGGGCCATGGTATCATTTGGTGCCGAAGCGGGGACTCGAACCCCGATGAGCGTACGCTCACTGCGCCCTGAACGCGAGAGCCCTTTCTGGCAAGCTCGCACGATGCTTGCTTATTGGAAGCCTACCTCGATGACACGATTTGCGGAGCGGTGTGGAGTAGGAGATAGAGGGCAGTCGCGGGCATACCTACGGGCATACCGAGCAAGAGCTTGTTCCGTTGGAGTGTGCGTATTACGCGGCATCATCTAAGAAGGGGGAGCCTTACATGCCGATCCGATTGCCCTCCACCCTTACCTCGTCAATGGCCTTTACCACCATCTCTTGAATCATCTTCAACTTGCCGAAAATATCAGTGGTATAAAGAAAAAGGGTGCCCGGGTGGGCTTCCCGCGCCTCCACATTTTTCAAGAAAGCTTTGGTTAACCCCATTGTCTGAGGCCCTGCACACAGGGCGTCCCAGTATTCTGAGTACCTTTCCCCTAATATCATGAACGCGATGTGAACCTTGCTCTCGTCATCAAAGAGCAGCCTGGCGGCTTCCCTGTGAAAGGCCCAAAACAGTTTCTCCCCTTTGCCAACCAAGGCTTTCATTGCGGCGAATATCAGGAAGATCTTCATTTCAAACGCAAACCTCTCGGCGTCAACCCCCTCCAGCATTTCTGCTTCATACCCTGTCAAATCCTCTTGGTCCTTCAATATTTGCGGTTCAACATTACTCAACTCCGATGAGTCCGGAACAGTTAGCCCCTCTTTTTCTCTAGCGAGCGTAAACCTCCGGCAGCCTTCTTCCAACATTAACACCAGATATTGGGCTAGCTCCTCAGCGGTAGGTTTTCTCCTCTCCATTGGATGTCTCCCTCCCTCCTAGAGTGGGCTAGCCTGGTATGCGACCGCTATAATCATGCAATCGAGCGTCTTGGCCAGCTCAGCGATTCACCTTCCTGAGCACTTGCTCCTCCGCTATAAAACCTGTCCCATTACCCCTACGAACCTCAGACCATACTATCCGCGTGCCACTGGTGGCAGCGGCGACGTAACCTTCCACCACGACCCCATGGTCGCTCCCTTCCCTACCCGCGACCATCTCACCCCTCATGAAGCGAAAATGCGTATGATCAGCATCAGGATCACTTTGTCGCCTTACATCCTCCAACTGCTCACAAATCTCATGCTCGAAGCCGCGCCTATTGCACCGAGGTGGCATTGGCAGCTTGATATGTTCGGGCCTGGTCGCATGATCATTCACTTTCTCTTCACCATGCGGCACGACGTGACCCCCTCTACATAGTGACCACTCACCCATTTTCTGCTCCCATTGGGCAATTTTCACCCGTGATACTGAATAAGCATATATAACGTAGCAAATTCCAACTGCATATCAAGAACTAAAACTGGGTCCACTGGCCCTCGGCCATGCGTGCCGCGCGCGGAGCGGACCGCGAGGGGAGCGCACAAGCGCGGGTGCGGGAAGAATATTGTTGAGTGTGTGAAAACCCGGTGCGAGACGAGGGAGGCGAACCCTGATGAGCCAAGAGCTCGCGGGATTTTGAGTCGCGAACGAGACTTTGGGCCGAGTAGCAATGTAGATGAGTTACAAGAGGTTAGCGACGGTGCCTCTTGCATGAGGTAGGATAAATATGGGCTGAATGAGATTGATGCGGGCACAAATTCGGGCACAGAGGGCGGTCCGTCGTGCAAAAGGAGTCAATCGAAATGGCCGGACCGTGACCGAGGGGGAGAGAGTATCCATCACCCTTGACCCCTCTACTCCTCTCTCATGGTGCGGCCAAGCCCCTACAACTTCTCGAGGTTCTCCACATCAGCCCAATAGCAAAGGCCATCCTTGTTCCTGCGCACCTCGTACATCTCTGAAAAAGGCCCACCCTCAGACTCCCCTGTACGCTTGCCCTTCTCAACCACCCCAACGTCGTTTGGGTCACCCGATGATCTATTCTTGACCCTATCACCTAATGCAAAGTGCCACACATACCGCCCACTCGCGTCACTGCCTAACCACACTTCTCGCCTCATCCTCACCCCCCACCAATCTACGCGAAATCAATTTCCTTTGACTATCTTCTCAAAGTATTCGCTTGCCTTGTAGAAACCAAACCCAGGTCAATGCGGTCTTCATATCATCTCAACTACGTATTAAGTCTGCTGCTTTAACTGCCGCAGTCTATCTGAGTATCCTGCTTCAATACCCTCGGACCAAGATCGCTAACAATAGTCGCGGGTTACCACGACTTTGTCAAGCCTGCTTTCTCGGCAAAACACTGCAAGACCTGCAGCCCATCCCGATATCAGCCCGCAGTATATTCAGGTGCCGCGGGCGAAGCCGACCGTGAGGGAGGCGCACAAGCACGGGTGGGCGAGTAAAGTCAATACACCTCATCGATCAGAAAGAGGGACCTGCGGGAGGCGGCGAAGCGCTTAGGCTAGGCCTCAAGGGGCATACCTCGGGCATACCGGTCAGTATCGAGGCGGTGGGAATTCTGGGGAATGGAACTTAAGTCTGTGATAATATGTGGTGCCGAAGCGGGGACTCGAACCCCGATGAGCGTACGCTCACTGCGCCCTGAACGCAGCGCGTCTACCAGTTCCGCCACTTCGGCATATGCTTGAGAAGGGGCCTGCGACCATTACTTGTAAAGGGTCCACCCCGAAAAGTCAACGGAAAAGAGCGAAGGGACTTGATGGACTTCGAGAACGATGAGATGTGTTTTGTCTGCGGCAAGCGCAACGGAGATGGCTTGCAGCTCGACTTCGAGCTCGTCGGCGAGGATCGCATCCGGACCGAGTTCACCCCATCGAAGCGGTTTCAAGGCTGGAAGGATGTCCTCCATGGAGGAATCATCGCGACAATCCTCGATGAGGTGATGGTCAACGCCGCCTACCTTCGAAAGATCATGGCCGTGAGCGCCAAGCTTGAGATCAAGCTCCGCAAGCCGGCCCCCATAGGGGAACGGCTGATCTTTTATGGCCAGATCCTGAAGCAGGGTGCTCGGACACTCGACATGAAGGCGTGGGCCGAGCAGGAGAACGGAACAGTCGTCGCCGAGGCCACCGGCCTCCTGATGAAGGTCTGAGGCGCAATGGGCGATGACGTACGCCGGGTCATCACGCTGCTCACGGACTTCGGCGGGACCGATTCGTTCGTCGGCGTGATGAAGGGCGTGATCCTCGGGATCAACCCCAGCGTAGCGATCGCGGATCTCTGTCATAACATCGGCGCCTACGATCCTGCGGAGGCGGCGTTTGTTCTCATGACGGCTTACCCCTATTTCCCCAAAGGGACCATCCATGTCGCTGTGATTGACCCCGGAGTAGGGGGACCGCGCCGGCCGATTCTGGTCAGTTGCGATCGACACCTGTTCGTTGGGCCGGACAACGGACTCCTTGCCCCCCTCGCGGAGAAGGCCGGACCGTTGAGCGTCCGGGCGATCACCGCCACCCGGTATTTCCCCCAACCGGTCAGTGCCACCTTCCACGGACGCGACATCTTTGCGCCGGTGGCAGGTCATCTGTCGCTTGGGGCCGAGCCCGCCGAGTTCGGAGAGCCGATCGATGATTATGTCCGCCTGGCGCTTCCCCACCCGTCGCAGTTCGGCGCCTCCTCGATCAGGGGGGAAATCCTCCACGTTGATCGCTTCGGCAACCTGGTGACGAACATTGCCAGGGCCGACCTGGACCTCCTGGCAGCCGGAAGTCCTTTCACGTCGCTCCTGGTACAGGTTGCAGGGCGTCAGATCCCTGTCGTTGCGTACTACGCCCTTGTTCTCCCTGGCGCGCCCGGCGCCGTCATGGGAAGCACGGATCATCTGGAGATCTTTGTGAATCAGGGGGATGCCTCCCGACTCCTCGGCCTGGGTCGCGGGTCCGAGGTCGTGGTCCGCAGGGAGGATACAAGAGGGCCTACGGCGCGGTTTTGACAATCTGTGGAGCGGTGTGCTACGCTCAAATACTTCTGCTGAGAGGCCCGTTCACAGCGCAACATGCAGATGAGCGTAGCATATAGGTGGGACACCGTGCCGAAGGGATCGGTTCCGAATTTCTATGAGAAGGTGTCCGACGACGCCCTGGGTGCCTATCTGAAGCGAATCGCCCAGATCTCTTTGCTCACGAAGGAGCAGGAGCTCGCGCTGGGCAAAGCGATCCGGCGTGGGGACGAGAAGGCCCTGAAGCGCCTGGTGGAGGCCAACCTCCGCTTCGTGGTCAAGGTGGCCCTTCGCTACCGAGGGTGCGGTCTTTCGTTGCTGGATTTGATTAACGAAGGGAATGTCGGCCTGTTGGAGGCGGCGCGTCGGTACTCCCCGGCCTACAACGTCAAGTTCATCACCTATGCCGTCTGGTGGATCCGGCAGGCGATTATGCAGGCCCTGGCCACGGGCGGAGGGGCGGTGAGGCTCCCGCTCCGAAAGGCCGGCCTCGCATCCCACCTGAGGGACGTTCGCGCGGATCTCTCGCAGCAGTTACAAGCCGAGGCGACCGACTCTGAGGTGGCAGAGGAAATGGACCTCGACCTGGGCGACGTTGAAGGGGTCCTGCACCGGCGAGGCCAGCCGGCGTTCTTCAGTGATGACATCGGACTTGAACAGCGGATTGGAATGGAGCTGTACGAATCGAAACAGCTTCCTCCCGCTGATCAGGAACTGATCCGGAGATCGTTTCGTGAAGAGGTTGAGCGGATGCTGGGAAATCTCCCCCCCAGAGAGCGGCTCATTGTCGAGCTGCGCTTCGGGTTGGGGAAGGAAGACTCGATGACCCTGGAAGAGATTGGCAAGCGGCTCAAGCTCTCCCGAGAGCGGGTCCGACAGATCGAAGAGCGGGCCAAGCAGAAGTTGCGGATCATGGCGAAAGCCAGACATCTTAAGGATTACCTGAATTAAGCCTCTTGACCTGCTGAGGCAACCCAACAACACAGCACGGGTGGTACATTTTCCTTGAAACGGATTGCGGGTGGACCGAAAAGCCCTGCCGCTCCGCTGGAGATCGGGGCTTTTCTGTTTTGGCCTGCCAGGAATAGAGGAATCTCATTGAGTACCAGGGGCATGATGATTGTGTCGGAAGCGCAACCTTGTCAGTCAGGATCGCCTGCACCTGTTGACCGTGGAATCGCGTGGTGACACGCCGTGAAGTCTCGCGTCATTGCCTCGCGTCTGCTGTATTTCGCTTTTGCAGCGCTCTTGACTGTGATTGTTGCGGGGGGATGCATGGCGGGCGAGGATGAAACCCCCGACGTAGCGCGTCGGCGGATGGTGGAGTTGCAGCTCAGAACGCGTGATATCGTGGACGAGAGGGTCCTCGCGGCGATGGCGCGGGTTCCTCGCCACCTCTTCGTTGAACCATCTCTCGAGCGGTACGCGTATGAAGATCGTCCTCTCTCCATCGGGGCGGGACAGACGATTTCGCAGCCTTACATCGTTGCCCTCATGACCCAGCTCCTTCAGGTCCAGCCCTCCCATCGGATCCTTGAGGTCGGGACCGGCTCCGGCTATCAGGCTGCTGTTCTGGCTGAGCTGGCGGCCGAAGTCTATACCATCGAGATCGTCCCGTCGCTAGCGGAAGCAGCCCGCGCCCGCCTGGAGACCCTCGGATATCGGAACGTCCATGTCCGACAGGGGGACGGCTACGAGGGATGGCCCGAGTTCGCTCCTTTCGATGGCGTTCTGGTTACCGCTGGAGCTCCGCAAATCCCTCCCCCGCTGATCGACCAACTCCGCGATGGGGGCCGGATGGCGATCCCCGTCGGCATGGCAGGAGGAACGCAGGACCTGATCCTCGGAGAGAAGCACGGCGGGAGATTTCGGACTCGCTCGATCGCGCCCGTGCTGTTCGTGCCACTGACGGGAAAGGGGGGGAGACAGAATGGGGGCCGATGAGAGTTCATAGTGCAGGGTTCAGAGTTCATAGCTCGAGCCTGACAGCGTCCACACATTATGTTTTGTCTCTGAACAACGAACTCTGAACGCCTTTCGCGTGTCCGCTGATCTCCCATGATCCCCCTCAGAGACAACATCCCCTCCGAACGCGCTCCTATCGTCACAGTCGGAATCATCATCGTCAACGTCCTTGTCTACTTGAATCAGTTGTCACTGCCGCCGCAGGCCGCGGCCAGATTTGCGTATCTGTACGGTCTCATCCCGATAGAGATCAGCAGTGGCGACCTGCTGGTCACGCATCCCGTCCCGCTCTATGCCACTCTCCTGACCTCGATGTTCGTTCATGGCGGCCTGTTCCATATCGCCGGGAACATGCTGTACCTCTGGATCTTCGGCGACAACGTCGAGGACCGGCT
>JBGQIR010000089.1:0-7383 GCA_041498535.1 Methylomirabilis sp. (SeqCode) | reverse complement strand
CGCTGAGCATTCGGTCCATGGTTAGAGGAAATTTATTGTTTCGAACCTTAGGCGCGGAGCGCTCTTACCAACTTGCTTTGATGACACCTGGAATCTCGCCCCGAAGAGCCAGATCCCTAAAGCAGATCCGACACATCTCGAACTTTCGCAGGTAGCCGCGTGGCCGTCCACACAGCCGGCAGCGATGGTACCCGCGCACCCTGAACTTCGGCTCACGCTGGCTCTTGATGATGAGCGATAGCTTTGCCATGATCTCTGTCGACTCCTCTTCTCCTGGCTCTCAGCAATCAGCACTCAGCGTTCAGCAATAACAAGCGCGCGACAGATCTCGCACAATGTCCAAGACGAGCATCCTTCATGGCCGGCTCATTCTCTTGCTCTGACCGACCGCTGACCGCTGATGGCTATCCTTTTCATGAACTCTTCTGAAAGGGGAAGCCCAGGTGCTCCAAGAGGGCACGGGCCTCCTCATCGGTCCTCGCTGTCGTCTCAATGGCGATATCCATCCCGCGGACCGCTTCCACTTTGTCGTACTTAATCTCAGGGAAAATGAGTTGCTCTTTGACCCCAAGGCTGTAATTGCCGCGACCGTCGAAGGACTTGGCCGGCAGCCCTCTGAAGTCCCGGATTCGGGGCAGCGCTGTGTTCAGAAATCGATCGAGGAACTCGTACATCCGATCCCCCCGCAGGGTGACCTTACAGCCGATGGGCATCCCAGTCCTGAGCTTGAACCCAGCTTCGGACTTCTTCGCGCGGGTGACGATTGGTTTCTGTCCGGTCACCGCCGAGAGCTCCTCAACCGCGGTATCGATCACCTTCACATTGCTGACGGCCTCTCCGAGTCCCATGTTGATCACGACCTTCTTCAGGCGAGGTACCTGCCACATATTGTTATACCTAAACTGCTTCATAAGGGCGGAGATGATCTGTTGACGAAACCGCTCGCGGAGTCGTGGTGGAACGAGGGGCTCCGGTTTGAACTCCCTCGCGCCCTCTTTCTCTTTCTTCTTCGGTTTAGCCCCTTCTGCCATCAGTCTGCCCCTAGTCAACCACGTCGCCGCACTTCTTGCAGACACGAACCTTCTTCCCGTCGGCAAGGCGGCTACGGCCGACCCGAACGGGACGATCGCATTTGCTGCAGACCAACATAAGGTTGGACATGTGAATCGGGCTCTCCCGTTCGAGGATGCCCCCCTGCCTCGAGGCCCGCCCCGGCTTGGTGTGGCGCTTGACGATGTTCAGCTTCTCCACAAGGGCCCGATTGATCTTGGGGATCACAGTCAGAACCTTCCCCCGTTTTCCCTTGTCCTTTCCGGCGATCACCATGACCAGATCGTTCTTCTTGACCGCCAGCGCAGGTCCTGCCGCCATCATGCCCTCACAGGCTCGGCCCTCAGGGATGAGGGGTCACATGAGATTCCCACAACAACCCAGGGTCTAAGAACCGGGATCAATGCTTTCACCGTCAGACCACCTCAGGCGCCAGAGAGATGATTTTCATGAACTGGGCCTCGCGAAGCTCCCGAGCTACGGGGCCAAAAATCCGGGTGCCGACGGGGTTATTCTGCTCGTTCAGGAGCACAGCGGCGTTTCGATCGAATTTGATGTAGGAACCGTCGGGGCGTCTCAGCTCCTTCGACGTTCGGACCACCACCGCTTTCACCACCTCACCCTTCTTTACCGACCCCTCCGGAACCGCCTCCTTCACGTTGGCGACGATGATGTCGCCCAAGCGGGCGTACCGCTTCGCTGAGCCCCCCAACACCTTGATGAGGGAGATCCGCTTGGCCCCGGAATTATCGGCCACCTCCATGATTGTTCGTAACCCGATCACAATTCTCCACCTACCAGGCTTACTCTAGGGTATAGGGTGCAGGGTTTAGGGTCGAGGCAAAGGACGGAGTGAAAGTTCGATCACCCGAGACCCTCTACCCTTCTCTCCTGTCCTTTTCAGACGGCCGCCTTCTCCAGGACTTCCATCACCCGCCAATGCTTGTCCTTGCTCAGAGGCCTACTCTCCAGGATGGCAACCTTATCCCCGACTCCACAGCGACCCTCTTCATCGTGGGCCTTGACCTTTTTCCTGCGCCGGACCATCTTGCCATATTGCTCATCCCGGACGAGTCGCTCCACCATGACCACTACCGTCTTCTGCATCTTATCGCCGACCACCACACCCACCAAGGCTTTCCGACGACTCTTCTTCTTCTCGGTCATGCCGTTTGCCCTGCCCCGCCTTGGGGCTGTTTGCGCACACACTCTGTCCGGATAGTCTCTGCCCGTGCGATCTCCCGGCGGAGTCGCTTGATGCGCGCCGGGTTCTCAAGCTGGGTCGTCGATCCCCTCAACTTCAGTTTGAAGAGGTCGTCTCTCAGCTCACGAAGCTTCTGATCCAACTCCTCCATGCTCAGTTCCCGAAACTCCTTGGCATCCATCATCGCCCTCAGCTCGCCGCCATTTTGCGAGAGACAAAGCGCGTGGCAATAGGAAGTTTATGGGCAGCAAGGCGCATCGCCTCCCGAGCATTTGCCTCAGTTACCCCTTCCATTTCGCAGAGGACCCGGCCAGGCTTCACCACCGCCACCCATCCTTCCGGCGCCCCCTTTCCCTTACCCATACGGGTCTCAGCCGGTTTCTTCGTCGTTGGTTTATCCGGGAAGATCCGTATCCACACCTTGCCTCCCCGCTTGATGTGGTGGGTGATGGCTCGACGAGCCGCCTCGATCTGGCGGTTGGTAATCCAGGCGGCTTCCAGAGCTTTCAGGCCGTACTCTCCGAACGCCAACGTCGAGCCGCGGACAGCAATTCCCGATCGTCGCCCCCGGTGCTGCTTTCGAAACTTGACCCGCTTGGGCGCTAGCATCTGTCTTAGCCCTTCGTCGAGGCCAGGGCCCGGAGCCGCCGCAACCGGTCCTGCGGCATCTCTCGGTCCTGTTTGCCCTGCAGCGTTTCCGGGAGGACCTCACCATGGTAGACCCAGCACTTGACCCCGATCAACCCATACGTGGTCTTGGCCTGGGTGAATCCGTAGTCGATGTCGGCCCGCAGAGTATTGAGCGGCATCCGTCCTTCGCGATACCATTCTCTGCGTGCGATCTCTGCCCCGCCCAGCCGTCCGGCACACGCAATCTGTACTCCTTGGGCACCCAGCCGCATCGTAGACTGGACGGTTTTCTTCATGGCCCGTCTAAACGCTATCCGGCGCATCAGTTGAGAGGCGATCTGCTCGGCGATCAATTGAGCGTCCAGCTCGGCCTTCCGAACCTCCAGAATGTCAAGCTGAATCTGCTTCTTGGTCATGCTGGAGAGAGCCGTTTTGAGCTTCTCGACCTCAGACCCTTTCTTCCCGATAATGATGCCAGGCCTCGCAGTATTGATCACAATGCGAATCTGATCGGCCTTTCGCTCGATATCGATGGCGGACACCCCGGCGTGATAGACCCGCTCCTTGATGAAACGCCGAAGTTTGAGATCTTCATGGAGAGCAGCCGCGTAGCCCTTGGTGGCGAACCACCTGGACCTCCAGGGCTTGATGACGCCCAGCCGATACCCTATAGGATGAACCTTCTGCCCCATCTCATCTCCACTGCTCGTTCCCCCTCTGTCCTCCGATTGAACGAGCGTTCATCGACCGGGGGAGGACTCGTGACGCTTACGCTTCTTTCTCCTTCAACACGATGGTGATGTGGCTGCTCCGCTTCTTGATCGGAGTTGCCCGCCCCATGGCGCGAGGCCGGGACCGCTTCATGGTGGGGCCCTGGTTCACGAAGGCCTCCTTCACGAAGAGACGGTCAACGTCTTTGGCTCCGTGGTTGTGCTGCGCGTTGGCCAGCGCCGACTTCAGGATCTTCTCCACGACCCGGGCCGCATACTTCTTGGTAAACTTCACCGTGTTGAGGGCGTGGTTGATGTCGCAACCTCGGATAAGGTCAACGACTAACCTTGCCTTCCGCGGCGGGATTCGAATGAATCGGCCAACAGCACGGCACTCCATACTCGGCTCGTCCTCCCCTACTTGAGGGCAGTGGAACGCGCCGTATGCGCCCCATGCCCCCGGAAGGTCCTCGTGGGGGAGAACTCTCCCAGCTTGTGTCCGACCATATTCTCGGTGATGTAGATCGGGATAAACTTCTTTCCATTGTGGATCGCCAGCGTGTGCCCGACGAACTCAGGAAGAATCATGGACCGCCGGGACCAGGTCTTGATGATCTTCTTGTCCCCTCCCTCGTTCATCGTTTCGATCTTCTTGAGGAGCTTGGGATCCACATAGGGACCCTTTTTCAATGAGCGCGACACACTAGCCTCCACACCGAGTTCCAGGTTCCGGGTTCCGAGTTCCACGTTTTCTCAAACCTGAAACCTGGAACATGGCCCTTATTTTCTGCGCTTCACAATAACACGATCAGAGGGCAGGTTCTTCTTCCGGGTTTTGCGTTCCACCTTTCCCCAGGGGCTACAGGGATGGCGGCCGCCGGAAGTCTTTCCCTCGCCGCCCCCCAGCGGGTGGTCATGGGGGTTCATGGCCACACCTCTGACCGACGGCCTGATCCCAAGCCAGCGAGACCGACCGGCCTTCCCCAAAGAGATGTTCTCGTGGTCCAGGTTCCCGACCTGGCCGATGACCGCCATACAGTCGAGGGAGATCCGACGGACTTCACCCGAAGGAAGTTTCACCAAGCCGTACTCGCCCTCCTTGGCCAGGAACTGCACCCCGGACCCCGCACTTCTCGCCAATTGGGCTCCCTTTCCAACCTTCAACTCGATGTTATGAAGCGTCATCCCCATTGGAATGTATTTCAAGGGAAGGGCGTTCCCCACCTTGATCTCGGCCTCGGGGCCCGACATCAACTGCTCCCCAACCTGAAGGCCCAATGGGGCGACAATGTAGCGCTTCTCCCCATCCGCGTAGTGCAGCAGAGCAATCCTGGCTGAACGGTTGGGATCATACTCTATCGACGCCACCTTGGCCGGAACCCCCGGCTTATCCCGCTTGAAATCGATGAGGCGGTACATCCGCTTGTGTCCACCGCCACGGTGACGAGAAGTTAGCCGCCCAGCCGTATTCCGCCCTCCGGTCTTTTTCAGCGGACGCAGAAGGCTTTTCTCCGGGGTCGTCCTGGTCACATCGGAATAGTCCAGAACGCTTTGGAACCGCCGGCCTGGCGATGTCGGTTTGTACGATCGGATCGGCACCCTACACTCCTTCGAAGAACTCGATGCTATCCCCTTCCTTCAAGGTTGCCACCGCTTTCTTCCAATTCGGCGTCCGGCCGACATAGCGGCCGACCCGCTTCTCTTTGCCTTGTACCGAGATGGTCCGGACCTGAAGAACCTTCACACGGAACAGGGATTCGATGGCGCGTTTGATCTCGATCTTGTTGGCATCCCTGGCCACCTCGAAGAGGTAGTGGTTGGCCTGATTCTTGAGCTCCGTCCCCTTCTCCGTGATCAGAGGACGCCGAATAATTTGATGCGCCTCTCTCACGGCTTCCACGCCTCTCCCACCAGGCCCAATGCGTCCCTGGTGATGACGAGGGCATCGTGCTTCAAGATATCATAGACGTTCAAGCCCTGCGCGGGGAGCAGTGTAACGCCAGGGAGATTGCGGCACGACCTCGCGATCGCGTCATCTTTTTTGACCTGGTTCGTCACGACCAAGGCCCGCCCCTCGACACCCAACCTTCCCAACAGTGCCCTGAACCCTTTCGTGCTTGGCCGCTCCTGCGAGAGGTTCTCCACAACGATGAGCCGACCAGCTTGAGCCTTCGAAGACAGGGCGGCGCGAAGCGCTGAAGCTCGCACCTGCCGCGGCACCCTGTAGCTATAGTCTCTCGGCTTAGGACCGAAGACCGTCCCCCCTCCACGCCATAGTGGCGATCGCCTGGTCCCCGCACGGGCTCGACCGGTTCCCTTTTGCTTCCAAGGTTTTTTCCCACCACCGCGGACTTCCGATCGTGTACGGGTTGAGGCCGTCCCCTGGCGACGATTCGCGAGCTGCATCTTCACCACATCGTGGAGCAGATGCGGCTTCACGGGAGCGTCGAAGACCGCCTCGTTGAGGACGATCTCCTCTGTCTTCTCCTTGTCGAGGTCAACAGCCTGGACCCTGACCGCCATCGGATTAGCTCCGCTTCAGGATGGTGAGCAAGCCCCCCGTGGGCCCCGGCACCGCACCCTTCACCAGCATCAGATTCTGCTCTGGGATGATCTTCACCACCTTGAGCCCCTTGGTGCTTTTGGTATCTCCCCCCATCCGTCCCGGCATATGATGCCCCTTGAAAACCCGAGACGGATAAGACGACGCGCCAATTGAGCCGGGGGCCCGATGGAACATGGAGCCATGGGTCGCGGGCCCGCCTCGATAGCCCCATCTCTTAACCCCGCCCTGAAACCCTTTCCCCTTCGTGACCCCGGTGACCCGAACCTTCTCTCCCACCTCGAAGAGCGCAACGGTCAGGACCTGGCCAACGGTGTACTCGGTGGTCTCCGGCGACTGCAGGCGGAACTCTCTGAGATGTTTGTGCAGAGCCACCTTGGCCTTCTCGAAGTGGCCCTTCAACGGCTTGGTGACCGTCTTCGCCTTGGGCTCTGGCCGGAATCCGATCTGGATCGCCTCGTACCCGTCATTGCTTGCGGTCTTCCGCTGCACCACCGGGCACGGACCGGCCTCAATGACGGTGACAGGAACGGCCTTTCCGTTTTCGTCGAACAGTTGTGTCGTTCCAACTTTTTTACCGATCAACCCAATACTCACATTCATTCCCTTGGAGATATCCGATGCCCGTTCTTTCCCATGGGGAACAGGCGCTGCTGTGGTCCCCGCGTCAGGTGGCGCGGGGACTCGGCTTTGCCGACAGCGCCACCGAGGGGGGCTTGCCCCCCTCGGGACGTTTACAGCTTGATCTCGACATCAACCCCGGCCGGCAGATCGAGCCGCATCAGCGCATCGACGGTCTGGGGCTGCGGATCCAAGATGTCCATCAGCCGGATGTGCGTCCGGATTTCGAACTGCTCCCGCGACTTCTTATCAATATGAGGCGAACGAAGCACGGTGAATCGACTGATCTTGGTCGGTAACGGAATCGGTCCAGACACCCTGGCGCCCGTTCGCTGGGCTGTGTTCACGATCTCCTTCGCCGACTGATCGAGGATCCGGTGATCGTACGCCTTCAGTCTAATCCGTATCCGCTGATTCTCCATGTCACCCCGTCAATGCCTCTCCGCCGATGGACACCCGCAACCCACGCCCCCTACTCCACCACCTCGCTCACCACCCCGGCCCCGACCGTCCGGCCCCCCTCGCGGATGGCGAAGCGGAGCTCCTTCTCCATGGCGATCGGCTGGATGAGCTCGACGCTGAGGGCGACGTTGTCGCCGGGCATG
>JBGQIR010000088.1:0-7493 GCA_041498535.1 Methylomirabilis sp. (SeqCode) | reverse complement strand
CGGGTTGATGGTCCGGAGCCTCAAGATCACGAGACGTCTGGCGCCCTCCCGAGCCGGCAGGGTCACCAGACTGGCGATCTCCACCTGCTGATCCTCGACGATCCGAATGACCTCGGTCAGGACCCCAGGGCTGGCCGAAATCTCGATCTCGACTCGCGACGCAGTCTGCGTGGCGCCCATCATATCCGTCAGCATACCAAGGACATCAGTTTCGGTGATGATACCGACCAACCTGCCGTCCTGGACGACCGGCAAAGCGCCGATCTTCTCCTTGAACATCCGGGCGGCCGCCTCCTCGATAGGACAGTACGGCGAAATCGTCAACACCTCTTTCGACATGACTTCCTTGATGGTCACGGCGGAGGTGAATCTCAGGAATTCCTCCGCGCTATCGCGGTCCAGGGGGGATGGGGCCGCCTTCTTGAGGTCCCGGTCCGAAACGATCCCGATCACACGGTCGCCTTCAACAACCGGGAGGTGTCGGATCTTGAAGGTCTCCATCGTCTTCATCGCATCGTCCAGGGTGTCCTTCCGACCGATGGTGACCGGTGAACTTCGCATTCGATCCACGACTCGCATCGTCGCGCTCCTTTCTTCCTAGTGCGCCTGCAGCCATTCCACTCCTGAATTGGCGCGCACGGGGCCGGGCCAAGAAACGAGCGTAGCAAGGCGCGGTCCCCGGGGCCGACCGAGGCGTACGTTGTCTGGTACGTCGCAGGGAGTGCCCCGAGGGCCAGCAACGCCGCTAGGCGAAGTTAATTGGACCGGCGAATCAGCACACCGGATACCGCCCCTCGGCCAGCTCAACGCAGAACTCTGGCATGCGCGCAAGCTCCTGATCGATCACCTGCTGTGCCCCCCTCCCGAGCACCTCGAATTCCGCCCCCGCCGCCGGGAGTAGCTGGACCGCCGCCCAGGGCTGATCGATCGGTCGGCCGATCTGGCCGACGAGCCATACATAGACCTCGACTAAGCCGCCGACCCGCTGGTAGATCTGCTCGGCCATACGGTGCGACAGCACATTGTAGATCTTCCCGATGTGGCTCATCGGATTCTTCCCGGCCGCCGCCTCTGCGCTCACGGGCCGGTTCAGCGGGATCACGCCATTGACGCGATTGCCTCGCCCCACCTGGCCAGAATCGGCGTCCTCCGCCGATGTCCCCAGAAGCGAGAGATACATTCCACCCAGCCCCCGCCCCTCCCGGTCAAGAGCATTCAGGGTCACCCTTACGTTGTCGAGGCTTGGCGAGGGGGGGAGGGCTCGGCGTAGCGCCTGCACGATTTCCTCCTTCTTGCGGAAATAGGCCGCCTCGGACGAGATGGCCTGGCACAAGAGCGGCATGGCAACCGTCAAGTTGAGACTCCGATCCGCTCGCACCCCCATGACCTTGACATCCTCACCGGTTTCGGGGAATGCCGCTTTGAAGGTCGGCGAGTTGAGGTATCGCTCGACCCAGAGGATCATCTGCTCGGTCTCGCTCAAGGGAGCGTAGCCCACTGCGGCGGAAGTATCGTTGGCTTCTCTGACTGCTGTCTCTCGGCGGAAGATGTCAGTCAGCTCTTCGGACCCTTGGGCGAGGACGACCCGGTATTTCAGATGCCGGTCCGGGTTCACATGGCGGAGCGACTTTCGAAACCATTCCCTCGCCGCCTCGATGGCGATCTCTTTGATCGGGATTCTGACCTTTCCAACTCGGAAGGTGGCCCGGTCGCCTATGACGAGCTCCATCGGCCGAAGCACCCGTCCCCCGCCGAGCCGCCGGCTCACCCGCCCTGCAACCAGAAGCCCCTTATCGATATTGTTGTGGAGGATCTCGCCAAAGCGCTTCTGATATTCGCCGTTGATGGCTCTCGCGATCTCCTCCATCACGGCGTCGCAGATCGAGTCGGGATGACCCAAGCCTTTCCTTTCCACGATCTCGAACTTCTGCTCGGCGATCGGCGGTCGCTGCAAGCGCTCCAGTACAATCTCGGCCATTCGAGTCCCCCGTCAGCGCTTCCATTCCACCCGCAAGAACTTGTTGTTGTGTGACCAGCCGTACGACACTGTGCCCCCGCAGGCCTTGCGAAGCTCCCGCCCGATCCGTTGCGCCAACTTTTCATCGGTGGTCGTGATCTCGATCTGCTCATTCTCGTCGCTGAGGCTCATGATCCGCTCGAGCGGATTCACCCCTCTCGCGCGCTTCTCCTCATTGACGATAATTCGCAGGATCTCCTCCCGATGCTCAGCTAGATACGGCCCTTTGAGCGTCACCTGCCCGCTCGGGTAACCGTCGCGAATCTTTTCACACGCAGGACACACCACATCCTTCACCGTCCCCGACTTGCGGAGCGTCTCATAGGCCTCTTCATCCAGGCGCCATCGCTTTCCTTTCGAGATGGCGTGGCAGCCGGGACAGACCACCATGCCGGGCGCGCCCTTCGGAAGATACGAATCGGTCTGGACATCTACCCTTTTCTTGAACGAGGCCGGGTTATATCGCTTGCGTCCTCTCATGGGCGTCTTCATCGCTCTCTCCGCGTGGGATCCGTCAACCTAGGACAACAGTTCCAAGTTCCAGGTGCCGAGTTCCGAGTTGGAGAGGTGCAAAGAGCCGTGGTCTGGGCTTTAGGGAAACTTGGAACTTGGAACCCGGAACTGCGCCTCATTCGACCTTGATCGGGATTGCTTTCCGCTTCGCTTCCTCCGTCTTCGGAAGGGTAATCGTCAGCACCCCGCTCTTGAAGGCAGCCTTGATATTATCGGCGGCCACCGTTGCGGGCAGCTCCACCATGCGAGAAAACGCGCCGTACGAGCGCTCGATCAGATGATGATGCTCGTCCTTCTCCTCCTTTTCCTGCTTCCTCTCCCCCTTGATGGTCAAGGTCTTCCCGGAGACGGAGATGTCGAGGTCTTTGGCCTCCAGGCCGGGAAGCTCAGCCTTGACGACCAGGCTGTCCTTGGTCTCGGTCACGTCCAGACGCGGTGTCCAGGCCATCCCTGGAAGCTCAAGGCTGGGGAACTCACCGAAGAACCGCTCGAACAGGCGGTCCATCTCTCTCCTGAACGTGCTGAGTTCGCCGAAAGGTGTCCACTTCATGAGCGCCATTGCCGTTCCTCCTGTTCCTTTTGCCAACAGTTGCAGAAGTGTTTGGTCGCCTCCCCCAGGATCTCGTCATTCCTCTCAATAAGGCGCCGGTTCAGAATGATATCGGTTCCGGCACCTCCTCCAGATCGTGGATCATGATCACCAAGTCCTGGGGCCTGCCCGCCCGGTCCTTGACGTGATGGTACAGCACTGCCGCCCGCTCGAAGCCAAAGTGGCGGAAGGCGGCGAGGGCAGCCTGCTGGCTGCCCATCAGCTCTACGACCACCCGCTCCAGCTTCACGCCCCTGGCAATCTCGATCAGTTCTTTGATCAGCAGACTGCCTAACCCCTTCTGTCGATACTCTGGATCGATCACCAGGCGCACCTTTCCTAGATGGCGCGTCCAGCCAATCGCCCGCCGGTGCAGCGTCGCGTCGCCTATCACCTTCCCATCCGCTAGCGCCAGGAGCGGCAGAACCCGTTCGTAGTCCAACTCGTCCACCCAGGATTGAATCGTCGCCGGCTTCGAGACATCGTCCCTGAGGAAGAGCCGGTCCTCCTTCGAGACTCTTTGGAAGAACTCGTAGAGGGCCTGCTGATCCTTTTTCACCATGAGGCGCAGGGTCACCTGCGTCCGATCGCTAAGCTTTGCGCGTTTTGGGTAGCGTTTGAACACGTTGTCCCTCCTGTTTCAGCTTCCAGTTTCAGCGTCCATCGGGGTTAGAAGTAGAACCAGTCTGGGACAAACGCCGTGGGCACATTCAGGACCATCACCACCAGATCCCGGTTCCTGCCGGTCTGGTCCTTCACGATCCCCGGCAGGACCGCCACCTGCTCGAAGTTGAACCGCTGAAACGCGTGGATCGCCGCCCGCTCCTCCGCGACGATTTCGGCGACCAGCTTTTCCACGCCGACATCGGCCGCGAGCAAAATGATCTCTTCCAGCATGTAGCTCCCAAGGCCCTTGTGCCGGTAGGCCGGATCAACCACCAGCCGCACCTCTGCCACATGTTTCAGCCAGCCGCTGCTCCTTCGATGCAAGGTCGCGTCGGCGACGATCTTGCCATCGACCTCGGCCAACAAGGGGAAAACCCGCCCGTAGTTGATATCCTTGAGCCAGGATTCGATGACCTCTTTCTTCGACACGTCGTGCTTCAGAAACTTCCGATCCTCCTCAGGGGTCCTGGCAAAGAATTCATGAAGCCCCTCCCGGTCGGTGTGGGTCATCGCCTTCAGCAGGACCTTGGTCCCGTCCTTGAGGACGATGGTCTTCGGGAATCGGTCCTCGATTTGCTTCTCGTTCATGCTCCCTCCTTTGTTGGACCTACGCCGCGGCAGACAGGACAGGATAGCCCGCCTTCTCGATCGCGTTCACCAGCTCTTCTGGATTCTCGTCCTCGATTCTAAGAATCAAGATCTTGCGTTCCTCCCCTTTGTGGGTCGCCCCGGCGGTCATGATACTCACGATGTCGCCCTCTCGCTCCCTGACGATATCGCCGATCGCATACAAGGCGGTGGGCGCGTCTTCCACCACAACCTCAACCCGCGAGCAGGACCCGCGGATTCCCATCGCCTCGACCAACGCCTCGAGCACATCGGTCTCGGTGATGATCCCAACCAGCATCCCCCCCTCCACCACCGGCAGGCCCCCGATCTTGTGCGCGAGCAGCAGCCTGGCCGCCTCCTCGATGGTCGTCTTGGGGGTCACGCTGACCACCTGCTTGGTCATCACCTCCTTGGCTTCCAGCTTGTCCAGCAGGTAATTCACCTCGTAGACCGAGAGGCTCGTGGCAGGTGACGGCGAGACACGTTTCAGATCCCGATCGGTCAGGATGCCCACTAACCTTCCCCCTTTGATGACCGGGAGGTGACGAATCTTGTGCTGGCGCAGTAGCCGGGAGGCCTCAAGGATGCCGGTCTCCGGGCTGATCGTGATCGGATCGCGCTTCATCCGGTTCTCCACCAACATCAGGCCCCTCCTTGTTGCGGTTCTCTCTCGGCCTACGCTTCTTCACGCCGCCCGCGGAACAGCTCGCAATCGACATGATCGGCCTTCGTGCACAGCTCCTGAAACTCGGCAATGGTTACCACTCGAAGCCCCCCTTCACGTTGGGCCAAGCAGTAGCCCTCGATAGGGTACCAGCGGGTGAGCTTGGCCCGCTGCAGATACGGGCACGCCTGACTTTGCTCGCCCGCCTCATCTGGACAGTCCGGCGCCCGAGCATCCGACAGAACCTTCATCGCCCCCCCTCCCCGGCCAGCCTGCCCTCGCCATCCCCGTCAACCGACACGGATGCCTGGCCGACGTGAAATGCTTCAAGAAACCTGACCAACCGTTCTGTAGCTTCCCCCACGTCTCGCTGCTCGGTATCAAGCACGAGCTCAGGATGAAGCGGCGGCTCGTACATCTCATCAATACCCGGGACGGTTGATCCCTCCCGGCCCGCCTGCCCATAGACATCCCGGGGAGCGAAGCCGCCGCGCCGATACCCCGCCCGCGCCCGGCACCGATCCAGGGAGGCGTGGAGGTAGATCTCGGCAAAAGTGGGGATCAAAGCGCGCGCCACGTCGCGGAACCGCCGCCTGTGGGCGGTCGCATCGACGATCACATTGATCCCCTCGTTGTAGAGCAGTAGCGCCATATAGGCCAGGGCGCGGTACAGGATCTCGCGTTCCTCGGCGGTGTAGGTCGGCCGGGGCGTCACGACCTTTCGGATTTCGTCGAGCTCCAACACCCGAACCCCGATCCCGCGAGCGACCAAGCGACGCGTCGCCTCACGGGCCACACTGCTCTTGCCACTTCCCGGAAGTCCTGTGAGCCACGCCACCCAAGCCACGGTGAGCTCCTCACTCCAGATAGCGATTGAGGTCCTTGTAGTCGAACTGCTCGATCCGAAGCATCGCCTGCACGAAGCGGAAGAGCTTCAGGCGTACCTCTTCCGGGAGGTCGGGATACCAAACCGGACTCGCGATCACAAGGGCGCGGAAGACGTAGAAGAGCGGTATCACCTGGTTGAGCTCCAGATCACGGGTCCGCTCGAGGTAGTCGCCGTAGAAGAGATCGAAGAGCTGGACGAACGCCCCTTCTAATCGACCCGATCGAAGGAGCGAGAAGAAAAGGTAATTAATGCTCATGGCCGCGATGTCATCGGCCGGCTCGCCCCACTCTCCCCGACTCCGGTCGAGCAACGTGAAGTCACTCGCCTCCTCAAAAAGGATGTTCCAGGGATGAAAATCGCCGTGGACGATGCTCAGACGCTTCGCCTTCTCTTTCAGGTGATGCCGCCAGGCAACACAGCCGGACTCTATAACATACTGTTGCTTGGGGGGCAGCAGCGGGTAATCGGCCGGGTAGCCATCCAGAATTCCCATGATCCCCTCGCCGTGGCCAATCAGATCCCGGATCCGCCGGAAGTAGAGCTGGACATCCCAACCCTTCTCCGCATGAATTTTCGCCAGGTAGGCTGAGAGGGCCCTGGCACGGTCGAGATCTAGCGGGGTCGCCTTCCCCTCGGTCCGTATCCGTTCGAGATCGAGCCGGTATGGCGTGCCCTCCCCCTTCTCCATCAGGAGGAAGTATTCTTCCGCATCCCCAGCCGATCGCAGCTCCCCCTCCCGAGTGATGAAACCCACGTCGAGGCTCTTGACGTGACGCAGGAGCTTCCCATAGGCGTCATGCGCCCAGATCAACTCGCCCGCCCTGTCAGCAAAGTGATCGTGGCCGAAGCCGGGCCCGCCCCGCATCGTGGAGAGGACATACGAACGTGGAACGCCGTCCAAGAGCACCTCGATCTGGATTGGCCGGCCATAGCCGAACGCCTTGAGGTCGCCGGTCCGCAGGGCTCCGTGTCCCTTTACAGTATCGGAAGGCTGACCGATCCCTAGCGGCCGGAGCGCCTGAATCTCCACGACGCCGCCGAGGGCCGTCTCAAGATATCGAGCCAATGCCTCGCGACGCACTGCGGCCTCCTTCACTTCCTCTTCGCCGTCTTCGCGCCTTTGATCCGCGGCGGCTTCACGGTCAAGACCGGGCAGGCGGCGTGGCGAACCACCCGCTCGGCGACACTGCCCAGAAAGGCATGAGCCAACCCGGTCCGTCCATGGGTCCCCAGCACGATGAGATCGATCTTCTCCTTTTCCGCGAGCTCGGTGATCTCGCTGTACTCCACACCAACCCGCACCTCAGGATGGAAGATCACTTCGGTCTCTTTTGTTTTCTCAATCAGCTTTTTCAAGTTTTTTTCAGCATTCTTGACCAAGCCGTCGATGACCTGGCCGATGTCATATTCGGGCATTTGGGGAGGAAAGTAGATCACATGAAGAACGTAAAGTTTAGCCCCGAACTCGCGTGCGAAGGTGAGCGCATACTGAAATGCGTATTCGGCATTCTCAGAGAAGTCGGTCGGAAAAAGGATCCGTTTGATT
>JBGQIR010000087.1:0-7551 GCA_041498535.1 Methylomirabilis sp. (SeqCode) | reverse complement strand
ACATAGCACGCCGAAAATGGTGGAGAGGCTCAATGCAGTGGACGACGCGATGGTTGTCCGGCGACTCCTGCCAGAAGCGAGCATGATGGAACCGACGGTGAACCCCTCAGGGATCTTGTGCAGCGCGACGGCGACAAAAATTAGCACTCCCAGCCCCGTCCCGACGTGGAAACCTGAGGCGATCGACACCCCGTCGAAGAAGGTATGGATCAGCAGGCCGGTGAGGGCGAAGATACTCGCCGACGGCGCCAGAACCATCTCCACATGGGTTTCCTCGCCGAAGTGGAAATGGCGGGCGAGGGTGTGCTCAAAGAAATGGATCATGAGGTAGCCGACCAGGATGAGGATCGGGGCGATGGCCGTGAGGCGCATGCTCTCGGGCATCATTCCCAAGAATGCGGCCCCCAGCATAAAACCCGCCCCCAGCGCGATGAAGTACTTGAGCAGCAGCTCGTCCCATCGCTGTTTGATGGTCACGAGGAGCCCCCCCACCACGTTCGCGCCGGCTGCCGCGCCGCCGAAGGCCAGGCTGATGTAGAAGGAATCCATTGATGCCCCGGGCAAGAGAGGTGAAGCCGTACCTTAGCCAAATGCCCCAGCCTTGTCAAAGGATTTGTCCTTCCTGCCGCACCTGCGGCGGAGATTCGCTTTGCACAGGGGGCGGCCGAAGATATAATGAGCTTGGGAAGCACAGTGATGCCAACTGGCCAAGGAGGGTAGATGCGGGAGCCTAGCGGAGGGCGTTTCGAGGAACTTGTCCGGATCATGGAGCGACTTCGGGCGGATGGCGGATGCCCCTGGGATAGGGAACAGACCCGGGAGAGCCTGAAGCCCTTCTTGATCGAGGAGGCCTATGAAGTCGTGGAGGCGATCGACGAGGGGGACCCCAAGAAGCTGATGGAGGAGCTCGGCGACCTCCTCTTCCAGGTGGTCTTTCATGCTCAGGTGGCCGCTGAGCAGGGTGAGTTCACGATCAATCAGGTCCTCGCCGCGACGGCCGATAAGATGGTGCGCCGCCATCCGCACGTCTTCGCGGACGGCACGGCCTCAACGGCCCGCGAGGTTCTGGAACAGTGGGAGGAACTGAAGCGCAGGGAACGCGATGCCAAGGCCGCGGGCCTCGCGTCGGCCCTGGACGGCGTCCCCAAGGAGCTTCCTGCTCTGCTGCGCGCTCAGCGGCTGCAGGATAAGGCCTCACGGACCGGGTTCGACTGGCCCGAGATCTCGGGAGTGATGGCGAAAGTCGAGGAGGAGCTTGGCGAACTCAAAGAGGCCATCCAGGGTGCCGCGCCGGAGGAGGTGGAACTTGAGCTAGGAGATCTCCTGTTCAGCCTGGTCAATCTGGCCAGGTTTTTGAATCTGAGCGCAGAGGAAACCCTCCGAAAGAGTATCGCAAGGTTCGCCACCAGGTTCCGCTACATCGAGGAGACGATTGAGCGTGGCGGTCGTCGCCTCAAGGAAGTGAACCTGGAGGAAATGGAGAAATTGTGGGAAGACGCAAAGAGCTTCGGCCGCCTACCTCCCGCTTGACACCTTGGGTAGCGTATGAAATACTCGCCGCACTTCCCTTCGCGGCCCCCCTTCCGGCTGGATTTGCATGGGATCAGGGGAATGATCGGACATGAACACCTCTCAGCCCTCCGTTGACATCCTGACAGTCCTGCCGACCGGTACGATGCCATGTCGGTCTTGATGATCTTTGTGGACGGTGTCGGGATCGGTGACGACAACCCTGATCTTAACCCGCTTAGTCGGGCCCGTACCACGCACCTCCGCGCAGCGTGCGGCAGGCTTGACGCCCCTGCGGTTCGAGCAGGAGCCCTTGTCGTCCCGACCGATGCGACGTTGAACGTCGCCGGTCTGCCGCAGAGCGCCACCGGGCAGACCACCCTGCTCACTGGAACCAACGCAGCCCGCGAGGTAGGGCGCCACGTTCATGGGTTCTGCACCAAGGCACTGGCAGGAATCCTCGATGGCGCCTCTCTCTTCGCTCGCGTGCGCAAGGGGGGCGGGAGGGCCACCTTCGCCAATGCTTTCACGCCGGAGTTCTTCCGGGGCGAGCGCCGCTTCCTCTCGGTAACGACCGTGGCGATGCAGCAGTCCGGCCTCGCTTTCAGGGACCTCACCGACCTGGCAAGAGGGGAGGCGGTTTACCATGACATCACCAATCGCGCCCTTCGGGCGCGTGGGTACAATCTCCCGGAGGTCAGCCCGCAAGAGGCCGGTCGGCGACTCGCCCGCATAGCGGTCTCGCACGACTTCACACTGTACGAGCACTTTCAGACCGATCTGGCAGGACACCACCGTGATATGGACCGTGGGGTGGAACTCGTCGAGCGGCTCGATCGTCTTTTGGACGCCGTGCTGGAGGCGACCGATCCCGATGAGCTATTCGTCGTGCTGGCCAGCGATCACGGCAACCTCGAAGATCTGAGCGCGCGGACCCACACAAAGAACCCGGTGCCGACGATGCTCTGGGGCAGAGGCCGGGAGGCGGTGGCCGACGGGATCCACACGCTTGCGGACATCGCTCCGGCCCTCCTCCGACACCTTCGCGAACGCGGGGTCATCAATGGCCTTGACCGCTCGTGAGCTGACCGTGCGAACGCTTGGACGGTCGGTCGTCTTCTTTCTCGCACTGACCGGAATCGCCCTGGCATGGGCCGTCGTCGCCTGCCCGCGGTCAGAGAGCGCAGCCCGCCCAATCCTGGTGATCCAGGTCGAAGGTGTCATTGCCCCAAGCTCGGCCGACTATATCATCTCCGCGATCAAGCAGGCCGACCGCGAGCTTGCCGAGGCCCTGGTCATCGAGCTGGACACTCCGGGTGGCCTCGATCTGTCGATGCGCTCCATCATCAAGGAAATACTGGCGGCCGAGCGGCCGATCGTGGTCTACGTGTCGCCCAGCGGGGCCCGCGCCGCGTCCGCCGGCGCCTTCATCACCTTGGCGGCCCACGTCGCGGCGATGGCGCCTGGGACCAATATCGGCGCAGCCCACCCGGTCAACATGGGGGGCCAGATGGACAAGGAGATGAACAAGAAGGTGACCAACGACGCCGCCGCCTACATCCGGACCATCGCCGAGCGGCGTGGCCGGAATGTCCAGTGGGCCGAGGACGCCGTGCGCAAGAGCGTCTCGGCGACAGAAAAGGAGGCGCTGAAGCTCGGGATCATCGACCTCGTATCGGAGAAGCTGGACGACCTGCTCGGGGCCTTGGACGGCCGGGCGGTCACAACAGCCAGCGGCAAGGTCGTCCTCCACACCAAGGGCGTGGAGGTGAAGCGGATCGACATGGGCCTGCGGGACAAGGTCCTGAAAGTCATCTCCGACCCAACGATCGCGTATATTCTCCTCATGCTGGGCCTGGCCGGACTCTACTTCGAACTCTCGACCCCCGGCGCCATACTCCCGGGAATCCTTGGCGGCATCTTCCTGATCCTGGCCTTCTACGCCTTCCAGACCCTGCCCATCAATTACGCGGGGCTCCTCCTCATCTTGCTGGCGGTCATCTTGTTCATCGCCGAGGTGAAGGTCACATCTCATGGCCTGCTTGCAGCCGGGGGAATTGCGGCCATGATCCTCGGCTCCATCATGCTCATCAAGAGCTCCGAGCCGTTCATGCGGATCTCCCTGGTAGCTATTCTGGTAACCACAGGGGCGACGGCGGCGTTCTTCATCTTCATCGTCACGATGGCCCTGAGGGCACAGCGCCAGAAGACAACGACCGGCATAGAGGGGCTTATCGACCAGATCGGCACGGCCCGAACCCCACTGCGCCCGGAGGGGAGGGTCTTCGTTGGTGGAGAGCTTTGGTCGGCCCGATGCGAGGAGGGCGCGGAGGTTGGCGAGAAGGTTCGAGTCCAGGCGGTGAAGGGGCTGATGTTAGTGGTGAGCAATGAGACGGCGGCGACGGAAGCCCATGTGTCCTCTACACTGACGCAACGAGGGGGGTAAGCATGAGTCCCTTGGATACTCTGTTTGCTTTCGGCTTGTTCCCAATGATCATCATCATCGTCGTGGTGCTCTACTTCCTCGGGAGCGCGGTCCGCATCCTGCGGGAGTACGAGCGGGCCGTGATCTTCCGCCTGGGTCGCGTTTCAAAGGCGATCATCAACGTTGGCGGGGCCGGCAACGGGCCGGGCTTGATCCTTCTGATCCCACTCATTGATCGAATGGTGAAGGTGAGCCTGCGGACGGTGGCAATGGACGTTCCCTCACAGGACGTGATCACCAAGGACAACGTCTCGGTGAAGGTCAACGCCGTCATCTACTTCCGGGTCATCGACCCGGAGCGAGCCATCGTCCAGGTCGAAGATTACCTCTTTGCCACCTCCCAGATCGCGCAGACGACCCTGAGGAGCGTCCTCGGGCAGTCGGAGCTGGATGAGTTGCTGGCCGAGCGCGACCGGATCAATCAGCGGCTCCAGCAGATCATCGACGAACACACCGACCCGTGGGGGATCAAGGTGACGGCGGTGGAGATCAAGCTTGTGGACCTGCCGCAGGAGATGCAGCGGGTTATGGCCAAGCAGGCGGAGGCCCAGCGGGAGAAGCGGGCCAAGATCATCCACGCCGAGGGGGAGCTGCAGGCGTCCGAGAAGCTGGCGCAGGCCGGAAGGATCCTGGCGACGGAGCCGGTCACCATCCAGCTTCGATACCTGCAAACGCTGACCGAGATCGGGACGGAGAAGAACGCTACCATCATCATTTTCCCGATCCCGGTGGACATACTGAAAACCTTTATGGTCGATCAGAAGAAGTAACCCGCAGCACGACCTCGCACACAAAAGGAGGCAGGCCGATGCGAAAATATCTGCTGTTGACCTTGTTGATGATGGCAGCGTTGTGCACTGGATGCGCGACCACGGAAAAAGGTTCTGGGTCGGCTGAGCGCGGCAGCTCTGGCAGCGGAGCCAGCGGGTACTAAAGCGAACGCACAAGGCACGGGAGGCTGGACAGCTTCCTGTCTCCTTGTGTATCCTGACGCCGTGGGCGATCCAAGAGAGCAACTCCTCAGTCTGTTGGTTCAGCATTCCTTCCAGTACAGCGCCGAGCCGATCTTTACCCTGGCCTCCGGCCGGAAGAGCCACTACTACATCAACTGCAAGAAAACGACGTTCATGCCCGACGCGATGCCGCTCCTGGGACGGCTCTTCTTCGAGCGGATCAAGGCCGTGGAAGACAGGGATGGGGACCACATCGACGCCGCCGGCGGCCTGACCCTCGGCGCCGACCCGATTGCGTACGCGACGGCGTTTCACAGTGTGCTGGCAGGTGCACCGATCCAGGCCTTCAGTGTCCGCAAAGAACCAAAGGCGCATGGCACGCAGAAGTGGGTGGAGGGATTCGAGCGAGCAGATGCCAGGGTGGCCATCATCGAGGATGTTGTTACCACCGGCGGCTCGACACTCAGGGCGATCGAAGGAGCGCTGCACGCAGGGTTTAGGATCGCCACGGTGCTGGCCCTTGTTGACCGGCAGGAGGGCGGCCGCGAAGAGTTGAAAAAGAAGGGGTATGAGCTGGAAGCGATCTACACCACCGAGGATCTCCTGCGCGTCTCCGGGAGGTCCAAGTGACTGCTCGACGAAAGACGTGGGCCCGTTATCTACAATCTTTGAACAAAACACAGTTATTATTCCAAACGCATTAATTTTGATTGAAGCGTGATTGCGAGGAGCAAAGCGACGAAGATACCGTGATCCAGGTAAGAGAATCGAGATTGCCACGCTCCCGCTGGTCGCTCGCAATGACAGAGCAACAACATTCAATGCGCTTGCTATAGTTACTCGCCCTAACAGTCACGTTCACCCTGAGCCTGTCGAAGGGTGATCGCCCGAGGATTGCGCGCACCGTCATGTGGAGTCCTGTGTTCTTGAATCACATCGTGCTGGGAATTCTCTATGGATTCATCGTCTTCGCCGTTATTATCCTTCTGACTCGCCTCATCACCCGCCGCCCCCCATTCGGACGCCTCCTGCACCCCTTCAACCTCTTGGCCTTCACCGCGGGCGCGGCCGTCTTTCTGCGCGCCAATCCCACGCTCACCGGCCCGTCTTTTGCGCCGTACTTTCAAGCCCTGATTATCTTCACGGGCGCGTATCTCGCTATCAAGCTCTGCGATGTGGTGCTCGTAGATTTCTTCATCGCCAGGAGACGAAAATTTCCCCCTCCTTCTATCCTCCGGGAACTCATCTCCGTCGGTCTGTATGTCCTTGTCCTCCTCATCATCATGGCAAAGATACTTCACATCAACTTGATGCCGCTGCTGGCCACCTCCGCGGTCCTCTCGCTTGTGGCCGGACTCGCCCTTCAGGAGACCCTGTCTAACTTTTTTGCCGGCGTCACCCTTGCCACCGAACGTCCGATCACCCCAGGAGAGTGGATCCAGGTGGGCCAGCATGTGGGCCAGGTGATCGAGATGGGCTGGCGAGCTGTGAAGATCGAGCTCTACCTGAAAAATGACTATCTCATCGTCCCCAATAGCGTCCTGGCCAAGGAGCAGGTCATCAACTTCTCCCGACCCGTCCCCGTTATGGGGCAGGAGCTGTACGTCGGCGTGCATTACCGTCACCCACCCAACCAGGTGGCCGCGGCTTTGCTGGAAGCAATCCAGGAAACGGCCGGCGTGGTACCGGAGCCCGCCCCGAGCGCGAGAGTCACAAAGTTTGGGGATTCCTCCATAGAGTACCGTGTGCGGTACTGGATCACCGAGTTTGAAAACTCATCCAGCATCGAAGGATCGATTCTGGCCAATATCTGGTATGCCCTCAGACGGCACGGCTTAGAGATCCCGTTTCCCATCCGCACCGTCCAGCTTCATCAGGTCACCGAGGAAGCCGAACGAGCGGCTGAGGCGCAGGCCCTCGCCGAACGCCTGGCGCTTCTTCGGGAAGTGGACTTCCTCCATCCGCTCAGGCCCGATGATCTCACCCGCGTGGCCAGCTCACTCAAAGTCCTCGTCTATGAAGCTGGTCGCAATATCGTGCGGCAGGGTGACGAAGGCGACAGCTTCTTTCTCATTTCCCGCGGTCGGGTAAGCGTCTGGGTGCGAGACCCCCAGAATGAGAATGGGGGACAACTTGTGGCAACCCTGGATCGGGGTCAGTGCTTTGGGGAGATGTCGCTGCTGACGGGCGCCCGCCGGTCAGCCACGGTGACCGCCGTCGAAGACTCCGAACTCCTCATGCTGGGCAAAGAGGAGTTCAGGAGCATCCTACTGGCCGATCCGAAGGTGGTGGAGTCCCTCAGCCAGATCCTGAGCCGTCGTCAAAAGGACGTCGACGCCGCCCTCGCCAAGCAGCGAAGCGCCGCCCGCCAACTGCCCGAAGAGGATTCGGGTCAACTCCTGGTCATGATCAAGTCCTTCTTCGGGCTCTAGTGCCGTTCCAACTTGTTGCGGCTAATGACGGAGAGGTATGGAGCACATACGTCTCTTTCACCGAAGCCTCGCTGTTTCGGCATAAATAGTTGGAACGGCACTACCCTCTTTGACCAAGTGGTCGCAGCGCCCCGCCGCTCCGAAATGCCCACTAGACAATCCCCTCGCTTTT
>JBGQIR010000086.1:0-7560 GCA_041498535.1 Methylomirabilis sp. (SeqCode) | reverse complement strand
CGTTCTCCACCGGCTAGAAGCGGCCGGGGTTCGGATCATGAACCGACCGGCGGCTCTTGAACGAACGGTGGACAAATACTATACCTCGAGCGTGCTGGCCCGCGGAGGCCTGCCGACCCCGCGGACAGTGGTGGCCGAGGGGTGTGACGAGGCAATGGAGGCGTTTCGTGAATTCGGCGACGTCATTGTCAAGCCGCTCTTCGGCGCCGGCGGGCGGGGGATGGTTCGGATCAGCGATGCTGAGATAGCCTACCGAACGTTTCGCGCCCTTACCCTCACGCGAAGCATATTCTATATCCAGGAATTCGTCCCGCACGGCGACCACGATCTCAGGGGAATAGTAGTAGGGGATCGGGTGGTCGCGGCCATACGACGCCGGTCGGCGGGTTGGCGGCATAATGTGTCCCAGGGCGCACGGCCGGAGGCGTGTAAGCTGAGCGAGGAAGCCATCAGCCTGTGTCTCGGCGCCAGTCGCCTCCTTGGGACCGATTATGCTGGCATCGATCTGTTGGATACAGGCGACGGCTTCACCGTGGTGGAGGTCAACAGCATCCCAGGCTGGTCCGGCCTCCAGAAGACCACCGAGATCGATATTGCTGCCGAGATCGCCGATCACCTTCTAACCCAGCTTTCAAGCTGACCAAGTTGGGGAGGTGCGAGGTCCGAGGTGCGAAGTGCGACTGAGGTCCGTACACCCTACACCTTAGACCCTGATAAGGTCTCCCTCGCGGCCCAGATCGCCTGTCTCTTGGAAGTCAGCGCCGCCAAGCCGGGGAATGTCACGCCGTTCGCCGAATTCGCGGATACGCGCTACACCGACTTCTTGGCGAGCGCGGCCATCGTGGGAATGGTTTTCCGGAAGGCCGCAACTGTCATGGCCGGCACGTTGATTCTCAACGTGGTGCGGGAAACACAACGGCTGGTCCGCCGGAACACCAACCTCGGCATCGCGCTGCTCTTCGCGCCACTGGCCAAGGCGGCCGTGCTTGGGGGGGGCCGATCGCTGCGGTTGCGTTTGCATGGTGTCTTGGCCTCCCTGACTCCCACCGATGGGCAGAAAGTCTATGAGGCGATCCGTCTGGCGAAACCCGGTGGCCTCGGCGAAGCGCAGCACTTTGACGTGAGGACAACTCGTGGCTGGGTCCCGCTGCTGGCTGCGATGCGCAATGCGACGGAGCGGGATTCGATCGCGAGGGAGTACACGAGCGACTTCGAGCTCACATTTACCATTGGCGTCCCGGCGCTCAAGGAGTGTGTCAAGGAATCGGGCGATCCGGAAGTCTCCATCGTCCAGACCTATCTCACGCTGTTGTCCCGGGTGCCGGATTCCCTCATCGCTCGTAAGTGCGGTTGCGAGGAAGCCGCAAGGGTCTCGCGCCGGGCGGACGAGATCCTTGCCCTTGGAGGGGCGTTTACCCAGCGGGGGCGAAAGAGGCTTGCGGAGTTCGACCGCGCGCTTCGGAGGAGGGGCAACCGCCTGAACCCGGGGACGACCGCTGACCTGACTGCCGCAGCCATCTATGCAGTCATGCTAGAGGAGGGGATTGACTTCATGCTGGGCCGCGGGAGAGGTCATTGAGGCGGGGAAGATGAGAGCGTCGCTCGACAAAGCGCGGCTGCACAAGCTCCGTGATCTCGATGGCCCGTGCTGCTCAGGAGGCTACCTCGGCCCCTCGATTGTAGCCTCTGGCAAGAAACGTTGTCGCTTCGATTCTTCCTGACACAGCTTTTCTTATCCGCTCATCCAGGGCATTGGCCTGCTCCCGATCTGCGGCCATCCCGTAGACCGTCGGTCCCCAGGAGCTTTGCCCAATTCCCAGCGCGCCGGCACGGGCCATCACCCTGGCCAGCGCGGCCCCTTGGGGCGTTGCGAATGTTCCGCCCTGCACGGCTCGGAACCAGTTCCCCACAATTCGTTGAATACTTGTCAGGGATCGGCCGAAGGCGGCGGGATTTCGCTCGACAAGGGCCGGGAGCATCTGGATCAAGAGTATTCGGCTAAGCGTGGCCGAGCCTCTAGCGGGGCGCGCCGTAATCTGGCGAAACGCACGACCCTCCGCATTTCCGGCGAGCCCCCGGCCGACATGGGGGATCGCTACTACGAAGGTCCAGTCCTTAGGAAAAGCGTGACGAACGATTGTGGGAGGGAGGGAACCGGGATCCGATGGAGAGCCGGTGGCGCTTATCCTTCGTCCTGCGTCCACGATGAAGCCGCCTCCCTCGAAGGCGCTCACCCCGATTCCGGACCGCGCTCCTCGGCCCATCACGGTGGCTAGCTCCCTGACGCCGGCTTCGATGGTGAAGAGCCGGGCCAGGGCGGCGGCCACGCTGAGCGCGAGCTGAGTTCCTGAACCCAGGCCGATGTGGGCAGGGATCGTCTCTTTGATGGAGATGTGAGCACTCTGGCGGAGATGGTAATGGCGCAGGAACCGGCGGGCCAGAGCCTCGACTCGGCCGGTCTCGTCGCCAGAGACCGAGAGGTGGTTCGATGGTGTCGCCTCGAGAATGAGCCTGGGTTCATCGATGGCCAGTCCAATGCTGCCGAACATCCGACCCAACGAGCCATCCAGGTCAATGAAACCGAAGTGGAGCCTGGCAGGGGCTTTGACCGTTACCCTCATGGCCGCTGCCGCTCGACGTAGTCCTGGAGGTATTGCATGGCGCGGATTTCTTCCTCCCCCCCTGTCTTCTTCACGATTTCAGAAAGGCGGCAATACTCTTGAAGGATGTTTTCCACACCGATGAAACGGACTCTGGTGGCAAGGATGGCTGCCTCAATAATGGCATTCTTCGCCCTGTTGAATCCGATGAATTCCCGCAGAGTCCCTTTCTTGACAACGCGGCAGCGGAAGTTGGCACGTTCGGAAGCGGCGTCGGCTTCTATGACTGAACATTCGTAGTATGAGCAGGCGTCTTTCAGAACCAGGCCTCGGACCATGTCGGCCGGGAAGGCTGGAAACTGCGGGCTGGAGATGGCGCCTTCGGCGAACAGGCGGGCATTGTCGGTCACATTGACGACGGCGGCGCCGGTTGCCAGAAGATTCCGGTAAGTGGCCGAGTCCTTATACGGGCGGATAAGCATCTCCCCATCCCCGAGAGTGACGCCCATCGGCGCGAAGTTCGCCTCGCCCTGTTGGTTCACGGTTGTGACGATGGTCTCGATGATCATGGCGCTGGCTGGCTATACGTCCTGCGGGGTCTGAGGGAGCCTCTATCCGAGAGACCGGCGGCTCCCAGCACAAGCCGGCATGGTCCGTCATCCACCTGCTCGACGACACCACGAGCGACGATTCGATCGCCAGGATCTGCAGCCTGGCAGTAGAGCGACTCGCAGGAGATCACTTCGGTGATCTGCAATTGTTGTTGCTCTCTGATGACGACATCGGCCAGGGTGTAGTGGGCCGAGAGGAAAATGCTGTCACTGGCATCGACAACCGTTGCCTCGATCGTGGCGACCCCCCGTCGAAGCGCGATCTCGAACAGGTCACGGTTATCCAGATCCTGGACCCGTTTCAGCGGGATGCCGAAACCGGACGGCAGGACGATGGGCAAACCGGGATAGCGGCCGTCGATCTCCGCGAGGTCGTTGAGAACCTGGTCTGATGAAGTGAAGTGGCGTAGTGCTGGGGGGCCGCCCTCGACCAGCAGGGCAATTTTCCAGGAGCCGGTGCCGTGGTCAACTCCCAGGGAGGCCACGTTCGAGGTACCCCCATCTAAGGTCTTCTTCCTGGATGTATTTCTTGCCCAGCAGCATAGCCAGCCTGGCCTTTATCAGCTCGCGGCCCAGGTAAAAGGCGTGGCCAATCGGCTCCGGCCCGAGGTGAGCCTTGATCTGGTCGAAGATCTGCTGGATATCGGTGTCTTTGATGAAGAGATCGTTATTGAACACATAGATGGCTGTGCGGTCGGCAAAGATTCGAAAGTTCCGGTCCGGGACCATCCGTTGCATCTCGCGGAGTTCTGCTTCAGGTGGGCAATCGACCTTCCGGTCTTTAATCGTGAGCAGTCCATCATCGATATCCTTTGGCAGCACCCCCCGCTGCCGAGCGTAGTGCATCAGGCGGCGAGCTAGATCCAGCTCGCGGACAGACCCCCTGGCCCATGAGGCCACCTCGGTAGTAAGGACATATCGGATCCCTAGCTCCGACATGACTCCTGCCAAGATGGCGTTAATCCCGGTGCTGTCGGCATCGGTGAGTTCGGTCACGTTCCCCACGCCCATCAGGATCTCAGCTTGGGGGTAGCGTTGCCTCGCTTCGCCATAACGTGAGAGCGATTCGGCGAAACCGAAGGTGATCGGCGACAGGATCGGGTCGATGAGATATCGCGTAACACCCAGCCGCTCCACCGCCTCGATGTTAGCGGCCAAGGAGTCCAACCCTTTTCCGAAATCGGGAATGATGACTGGGGTACACGACAGGTCGGCAGCCAGATGGAGGTTCTGTGAGTTCAGACTCAGCAGAAACTCGGCGCCGGCCTTGTCTCCGGCAAGAATCTCCTGTGTATCGAAGGTATCGAGGCTGACGCGGAACCCCTCCGACCTAAGCGCCGTTACGATCTCACCGACGCTCGGGGCCGGCCGCTCTGGAGTGCAGCCAACGTCGATCACATCCGCCCCGCAGGCAACGTAGTACCGGGCCTTCCTGAGGATCTCGTCAATCGGTATGGTGGGGGCATCATTGATCTCGGCCAGGATGGTCAGGTCATGACCGCCATACCCCTCTCGCTTCTTTTCGACGCCGAAGTAGTACGGCAGGTCACGCAGGTCCTTTGGGCCCTTCTCGACCTTGACCCCTAGAGCTCGCTCCAGTGATTCGGGTTCAACGCGACAAAGCCCCGGGATCATGAGCAGATCACAATCGGGGGCGGGAAGAGAACGCTGGATAAAGGGAGTGGTCATCAGGGCCGCTACGGTGATCTTGAGGACGGCCACCTCGTAGTCGAACTCGGCCTCCATCCCTTCGAGGGTCTCTTTTAAGGCCCGTTCTGCCAGCTTGCCGGTGATGAAGAGGATCTTCATGTGCCTCCCGCATCGAATTCTCAGACCCAGAGGCCGCCGTGGACGTGGAGGACTGCTCCTGACACGTAGCCTGCGCGGTCCGATGCCAGGAAGCTGACCGCTTCTGCGACATCGTCCGGGCTGCCAAGCCGGCCAAGCGGGATCATCCTGGCCCAGGCCTCCTTGTGTTCGTCACGATAGTGGCGATATGCCTCGGTCTCGATGAAACCGGGATTGACGGCGTTGACCCTGATGTTGAATGGCGCCTCGGACCTGGCCAGCGACTTGGTAAGCGTAATCACGCCGGACTTGGCGATGTAATAAGCCGGCGCTTCAAAAACCCCGATGGGCGAGTATTCGACATTGAGCGCGCCGACATTGATGATGGTTCCGCTCCGACGGTCTCGCATGACCCGCAGCGCTGCCCTTATGCAGTAAAAAACGCTGCTCAGGTTACTATCAAGGATTCGGCGCCAGTCGTCGTCCGTGGTCTCGAACAGCGGCCGCGTCAGAAAAGGGCCGACGTTGTTGACCAGGACGTCAAGTCGGCTGAAGCGGCCAACCGTCGTTTCGATGAGACGGGAGGCCTCATCAGGTATGGAAACATCGGCTTTAATAGCCACCGCCTTCCCAGGGAGGCCGTCGAAGTCCTGGAGGGCCAGTCGCGCTGCCTCGTCGTCGGACCGGTAGTTCAGGACGATATCACACCCATCTTGTGCAAGGCGCTTGGCGATCGCCTTGCCGATCCCTTTGGTGCTGCCCGTAATCACTGCGACTCGCTGCGGTTCCACGCGCTCAATCCCTCAGAGATGGAAAGCATTCAGCTATTAGCCGTCAGCTTTCAGCAACAACAAGAAGAGAGAAGAAACAGCCCATCATTTCCAGTGTGTCGCTAACCGAGGCTGTTCCCTTCTTGTGCTGACCGCTGAGTGCTGATAGCTGAACGCTGACAAATCATCAATAGTTTCCCAAATCACCTGGAATGGCAGTATGTTATGCGCTCACTCCCAAAACTTCAACGTAAACGACCTCCGACTAAAGTCGGGGGCTTTCCAGCTAAGCCACGAGGCTCGCCAGTTCTAGGGCAGGTCTACAAGCTGCCCGAGCCCGGATGTTCCGGGCGCCATTGTGGTCGGCGTTCGAGGAGTACGAACAGTGCAAGCACTCGAATCGAGCTTGAGTTCGGCGGTTGCCGCGCTCGCAATGGCCGCAGACCGAACACGTCTGACTCGTGTGGCGAGCATCGACCATCACGACCGAGACGCCCGAGAGCTTGGCCTTGTACCCAACGAAGAGCCGGAGCTGATCGAAGGCCCAGCCGCTGATCTGTGCTCGTTGCGCTTTCCGAAACCGTGCGCACTCGCGGATCCCATGGAGGTCTTCCAGGGCGATGCCGCGAGCGGTGTCTTTGGCGAGGGCGACGAGCTTCTTCGAGATCACATGGTTCTGGTGGCGCCTGAAACGGGACTCTTGGCCGGCCAAGCGCCGGAGCAGTTTCTTGGCGCCCCTGGTCTGTAGCGGTTGGAGCCGCTTCTTGTGCCGATGGTGCCGCTGCCTAACCTTCTCGACGGCCTCACCAGAGTAGGCGTTGCCGTCCGAGTCAGTGGCGAGGTGAACCACGCCGAGGTCTACGCCCAGGAAGTCCTTGGCCTCGACCGGGGCGCCTTCGGGCAGGTCAATCGTGGCGAGGAGGTAGAACCGGCCGTCTCGATAGACGAGATCGCATTGGCCCTTGATGCGGTCGAATCGCTCGCGCTGATACTCACCGTAGACCATCGACACGACCTCTCGCCCGGAAAGGGTCCAGAGGCTGACCTTCGCTGGTCCCTTGAAGCCGAGGATGCGCTGGTCGTAGGTCACGGCGCCGTGCGGGCGGAAGACGGGGCGCTTGCTCTTGTCACGCTTGAAGACCTCCACCGCCTTGCCGATGGCACGCACGGCCATCTGAGCCGAGAGCCCGAAGCGCTTGCGCAGCTCTCGGTAGGAGCGCTTGTGCAAGGTCGCTTGCGAGAAGACCTTGGTTGCGAATCCGACTCCGGCAGCATAAGAGGCGGCTTCGTTGAACCGTTCCATCGTCTGGAGCAGGAGCGCTTTCTGTTCGGCGCTCGGCAGCAGTTGGAGTTGGAGAGTCAGCTTCATGCTTGGCACCATAGGACACAATCGTTCTCGTGTCAACAACGACCCCGAACGCGCGAGCTTCCTCCCCCGTCTAAAGACGGGGGTTTCCGCCGCGCGGAGGATCTATGAAGCCGCCCGCGCCATCGCGGAGGGCACCAGCGGGGACGCCGTGAGAATTGCTTGACTTCTTTATGCCTGGATGTAGAATGAGCCCGACAAATGGCCGGTCCTGTTCGGTGGATCTCTGAGTCGAAAGTCCCGGTCTACGCTTGGTTTATCAGGCGAAGGCTGTTCCCAAGGTTGGGCGGTTAGCTCAGTCGGGAGAGCGCCGTCTTCACACGGCGGAGGTCGCTGGTTCGATCCCAGTACCGCCCACCATCTTTTCAGTCACTTACGCGATGCCTGCGTTGGGATGCCGACGAGTGACTAGTGATGTGACTAGT
>JBGQIR010000085.1:0-7598 GCA_041498535.1 Methylomirabilis sp. (SeqCode) | reverse complement strand
GCGCTTCCCCCCGGCCTCCCAGGCGGTTGGCCAGGCGGCCTGAGGGGGGGCCCCCTCGGCGGCATCGAGCTCGTCGATCCTGGGGCCACGGGGGAGGTCACGTGTCCAGCCGGGAGGGGGCGAGAGGCCGAGGTCCCCCCATTCGGCGCTCCGAGCCCCTCAGGCGAGCTCCCGCCTACCCGGCTCCGAGAGGACGCCGGGCGACCCTCACACCCGGGCAGATCACGTGCTCCAACAACTGGACATCTTGACGTGCAAAGAGCAATAAATTTGTGTCTCTCCGTGTGCGGGGCTCCGGGATTTCCCTTGCGCCGCCTCGGTGGGCTGCACTATAGTCAGCCCGATGCGACAGCCGCAGGAAAGAAAGAGTCTGTGCTCCAATCGGCGAGCGAGACACGATTACCAGATCGAAGAGGTGATCGAAGCGGGGATTGCGCTTACCGGGACCGAGGTGAAGTCGCTGCGGGAGGGCCGGGCCGATCTGAAAGACAGCTATGCTGCCATCGAAGGCCAGGAAGCATACCTGTTTGATTGCCATATCAGCCCGTATGCCGCCGGAAACCGCTTCAACCCGGACCCGAAGCGGAAGCGAAAACTGCTGCTGCACCGGGAGGAGATCGCGAGGCTCATGGGGAAGGTCCGGGAAAAGGGCCTCACGTTGATCCCCTTGGGTTTCTATGCAGTTGGACGGAAGATCAAGGTCGAGCTGGGGCTCGCCCGCGGGAAGAAGCTCTACGATAAGCGAGAAACTCTGAAACGACGTGCCATGGAAAGGGAGATAGCTCAGGCTTCCAGCGGTCGGGCTGACCGTGAGCAACCTTGACTTTTCGAGCGTGGCGGCGTATCTTATAAGTGTTCTTCTAACCCCATCCCACACCTACGCCCGCGATTGTTTTCCCATGGGGGCGCTCCGGTTTCGACGGGGGCAAGGGGGTTAGGGCTGCGTGCCGAGGCCCCATCGCCTCGTTAAAAGGTGGGAACACAAGCAACTGCCAACCACGAATTGGCACTGGCTGCCTAAGGGTGGCCACGTTCACCCCGCCATGTCCGTCGGGCGGGATCTGGGCGCCGTATAGGCGGACTGGCCTTCCTCTCTTGCCCTGGGGAGGCGGGCGAGACCAAATGAGCTAGCCGCTCCGCGACCCGGCCTGTGGGGGCAAGGAGGGGCAAAACAGCATACGCAGGCTACGCACGTAGATGCTCTTTCCGACATGTCCTCGGACGCGGGTTCGACTCCCGCCGCCTCCACCAAGATGCGACGGCAACGCCGGCCGGTTGACAGGAACCGACCGGCGTTGCTATTGCCCGCCGGTACACACCACTGTTGATCGCTGAGGCCATCGCCTGTCGGTTGGCGTCCAGCCAGGTGGAAGTTCTGGTGGGTAGAGGGCTGAAGCTCAGTGGATCGGGCAGCGAGCTCACCTTCGGGCTCCTGTCTGCAAATCGGGCGGGTCGTCTACGTCATCAGTGTTGGCTGGGCTAGCGGCGATGGGGGATAGGTGATGTGGCCATCACTGACGACGGCAAACGGGGTCAGGCGGTGATCCTCGACCTTCTGATCCGAGAGGATATGGAAGACCGCCCCGCCTCTGACGGTAAACGCGTCCGCAATCAGCGAGCGATGGCAGCGCCAGTAAAGGGCCTCGGCGCACATGATGGCGGTCCGAACCTGTCCGGTGAGATCCCACAGGTCGTCGAGGCCTCGAGAGAATTCATCGGTCTGCATGTAATCAGCGAAGCCACGGAAGCCCGAGTTGCGCCAGCCGGTGTTGGGGGACGCCTTACCAGAACTTTTCCTGAGCCCTCCCAGCCGGGGAAGATGGACGTATCGGAGGGCGGCCTTCGGTAGATCGATCATCAGCGTCTCCTTGTTGAATTGGGGCGTATGCCGCGACCGTGGGAAGGTCCGGACATCGGCAAGGCAGGCGATGTGGGAAGCCCGGAGGAGACGCAGAAGATCTTCAAGACTGTGTGTCGAATGCCCGATGGTGTAGAGCTGCCTATCGCTTGCTGTCATTCACTCGCCTCGCTCTGACCGAAGGTCGTGTGTCACCGCCCACAGGCCACCCCATCATGATGTGTTATCAGTTCGATGCTCCACGCGATGTCAGCGTCGCATCATCGTGACGTCGTGTGGACCGTCCCATCGGCATTCTTGCTCCCTGTGTATGTTGCAATGATCGCGCATTATATCACTGTACGAGCGGGAAGGCGATCCACTGCAGCTCCATTCCGAAATCTTGAATTTAAACGGTTAGTCTGCTAGACTGTCAAAAGAGAATGGGTGGGCGAAATCCGCGACCCGGTTCCCGGGCGGCCTTGGAGAAAAGGCCCGCCTGTGGCGTCAGGTCAACGTACGTGTGTCCGAACGTGTCGAAGGTGGAACGAAGCGTGGCGCTGAGGCATTGATGGGGGTTGAAATGCGAACTGGAAAGTTTACCGGCAGGACCCTGTTAGCTGTTGCAGCCTCCTGCCTTATTGTGGGAATCATGATCACGGCCTCCTTGAACCTGGTCCCGCTCACGAAGGCCACCACGACGCAATTGTGGACTGAAAAGCGAGAGAGCGGGCCGTTCAGTTCAAGTCAGATCTCTGACAGCAAGATCTGGGTTCGGTTGGCGAAGGAGCTGACCCCTTCCGTGGTCAATATCAGCACCACTCAGGTGATCAAGGGAAGGAACATGCGGTTCCACAGCCCTTTCGGGGAAGACGATCCGTTCAACGAGTTCTTCAAGCGGTTCTTCGGTGATCAACCAAAACAGTTTAAGTCCGCGAGTCTGGGATCCGGGTTTATCATCAACAAGGACGGCTATATCTTGACCAATAACCATGTCGTGGAGAACGCGACGGAAATCTCGGTCAAGCTGGGCGATGGCCGAGAGTTCAAGGCGAAGGTAATCGGAAGGGATCCGAAGACAGACATCGCCCTCATCAAAATCGAGGCGACCAGCCTCCCCGTGATCCCATTTGGTGACTCGGAGAAGCTGGAGGTCGGCGAGCCGGTCATGGCGATCGGAAATCCATTCGGCCTGAACCAGACGGTCACGACCGGGATCGTCAGCGCCAAGGGTCGGTTCATTGGCGAGGGCCCGTACGATAATTTCATCCAGACCGACGCGTCCATTAACCGGGGCAATAGCGGTGGACCCCTGATCAACACCAGCGGTGAGGCGGTCGGCATCAACACCGCCATCTTCAGTCCCACAGGCGGTTCCATCGGGATCGGCTTTGCGATTCCCATCGATATGGCCAAGGAGGTCCTGCCGCAGCTTAAGGACCGGGGCAACGTCACCCGAGGGTGGCTTGGCGTAGCGATCCAGCAGATCACTCCGGAGCTGGCGAAGACATTCGGCCTGAAGCAGCCGAATGGGGCGCTGGTGTCGGACGTGGTGGATGGGTCGCCGGCAGAACACGCCGGGGTCAAGCAGGGCGACGTCATCGTAGAGTTCGACGGCAAAAAGGTGAAATCCTCCACCGAGCTGCCCCACGTCGTGGCCAGCACTCCGGTCGGAAAAGAGGTGACCATGAAGGTCATCCGCGACGGGGCCGAGCAGGCGTTGCAGGTCAAGGTTGGCGAGCTGAAAGAGGAGCAGTTGGCAGCCATGACGCCCTCCTCGCCAAAGTCCAAGCTAGGGATCGATGTCCAGCAGCTTAACCCAGCGCTGTCCCGCAAGTTCGGGCTCAAGGATGAGAAGGGTGTTGTGATCACTGCCGTCGAACCGGACAGCCCCGCGGAGGCGGCCGGTCTGCAGCCTGGGGACCTGATCCTGGAGATCAATCGGACCAAGGTGACCACAGTCAATCAGGTCAGAAAGGCTCTGGAGAAAACCTTGCCGGATGAGCCGACGGTGGTCCTTGTCAAGCGGGACGGCAACACGCGGTATGTGGTGATCAGGGACGAAGGGTAGGGTTGTAGAAATTCAGCCCGAAAAGGTGAAGATCGATCGCTGGCACAAAGGCTCCCCTGCCAGTAGGGGAGTGAGGGAAGGGGAAAGGAGGTGATGCGAGGAGAACGTGACGCCGCCCTGGCAGGAAGGAGGTGAGCATGATGCCCGGCATTCCGCCGAAGTGCTTGGATTGCGGAACCGACCTCCGGTATGACCCTGCAAAGTTAACCTATCAGTGTCCTATCTGTCTGCCTGTTGAGAGGCCGACGATAGGGAAGGCTCGAGAGAGCCTAAAGGAGGCTGCGTAAAGCGTGGACATCGAGACAATTTGACGGGCAGGCTTTCTTGTGGCAGGCGCCCAGGAAATCCTGCCCATTTATTTTATGTGACCAGCATTGTGAGGTGGAAAGAACCGGTTTGACTACGCCAGATGGCGATTCGCGAAGGAAGGGGATCGTGTGCGAGATCATGCAGCAAGCGGCGCTGCACAGGATCACAACAGGCCACCGACAACGAAGAGACTCACCGAGATTGCCCTCCTATTTCTGCGCCTTGGTCTCATTGGGTTTGGGGGGCCTGCGGCCCACATTGCCATGATGGAAGAAGAGGTTGTTGGCCGTCGGCGTTGGATTTCACGAGAGCAGTTCCTCGACCTCATCGGCGCCACGAATCTCATCCCCGGCCCGAATTCAACGGAAATGGCGATTCACATCGGAATGGTCCGGGCGGGATTGCCTGGCCTTATCGTGGCGGGCCTCTCTTTCATCTTGCCAGCCACCGCGATCACCCTTGGGTTGGCCTGGGCGTACGTCCGGTTTCAGGCGATGCCGCAGACCTCCGCTCTCCTACTTGGGGTCAAGCCGGTGGTGGTCGCCATCATTCTGTCCGCGGTCGTCCGTCTGGGCCGAACGGCCGTGAAGAGCCCAGGGCTTGGTGCCCTCGGCATCGCTGTGTGTGCGTTGGGGCTGCTGGGAGTCAACGAAATCGTCTTGCTGTTAGGGGGCGGTGCAGCAGGCATTCTGTGGGCCGTGCTGTCTCGTGGCCCGCTGAAGCGGACCGGTCTCGGTCTCGTGGGAATTATTGGGCTTATTGCTGCGTGTTCAATGGTGGCGGGAGTGGTGGGTACAGGTGCCGCAGCGACCGGGGGCAGTCCGCCGCCTTCGCTCTCCGATATCGGCCTGTTCTTCCTCAAAATCGGCAGTGTGCTGTTTGGCAGCGGTTATGTCCTGATTGCATTCCTGCGAAGCGGGTTGGTAGTAGAACACCGATGGCTGACGGAGCTCCAACTTCTCGATGCCATCGCGATCGGGCAATTCACTCCGGGTCCGGTGTTGAGCACTGCCACCTTTATCGGGTATCTGCTCGCGGGCTGGGTTGGCGCATGTGTCGCCACTGTTGCGATCTTCCTTCCCTCTTTTCTCTTTGTACTTGCCAGCAATCCTTTCATCCCGCGCATTCGCGCTTCATCCATGACCGGCGGTTTCCTCGATGCGGTCAATGTCAGTGCTATCGGCCTCATGGCGGCGGTCACTGCTGAGTTCGGTCTCACGGCTTTGAGAGGCTGGGCGCAGTTGGCCATCGGGATGGCGGCCGTTGTAGGGCTGGTGAGGTTCCGACTGAATCCCGCCTGGCTGATGGTCGGGGGGGCGGTTATGGGCGGGGCGTTGAAGGCTCTCGGAGGCCTATAGACTGGAGTGTGGGGCGACGGAGGAATAGGTCAGGGGTTCGAAAAGCATCTTCCGGCTGATCATGCCCTCCAGAGGGGCCGGGGTAGGGAAACGATTTGCTGGTTCTATTCCTTGGCGCTGCTGGTTCAGATGGCGGCGTTCCTGGCGATCCGTCGCCGCGAGCCCGCCCTTCCCCGTCCCTGGCGGGTCCCCGGAGGGCTCCCGGTAGCGCTCCTCGTGGTCGCAGTTCCGAGGCTGCTGGCCCTCCTGGCCATCGCGACCAGCGGCCTCGCCACCATGTTGGCGGGACTGGTCGCTGCGCTGACCGGCCCATTGGCCTACGCCCTGTTCGCAAGGTTAAGACGTGGCAGTTCGCTGATGACGGCACAAGACAAAAGTCAGGCTGGCGGAGAGCAGGATTGGGGTTTCGAGGGGAGTGACCGCGCGAAAGGAGAGCCTTGACACGACCGGGACCGCGTGATACAAGAGCCCATCCGGATGGGCGGCAATGAGTCTTCGCGTCAACGAAATCTTCTATAGCATCCAGGGAGAATCGACCTACGCCGGTCGACCATGTGTCTTTGTTCGCTTGACCGCGTGTAACCTTCGTTGTCGCTGGTGCGATACAGAATACGCGTTCTACGAGGGCGAAACGCTCACGGTCGAGCAGGTCCTGGAACAGGTGCGAGCCTACAAGTGCCCGCTGGTTGAGATCACCGGTGGTGAGCCGCTCCTGCAGGAAGGGGTGCATCCCCTGATCGATCGCTTGCTAGCGGAGGGGTACGAGGTCCTGATCGAAACGGGGGGAAGCCTCGATGTCGGTGGCCTGGACCCCAGAGTGGTCAAAATCCTCGACCTCAAGGCTCCTGGGAGCGGGATGGAGCACCGCAACAACCTCGACAACCTTCGGTACGTGGACCGGAAAGATCAGATCAAATTCGTGGTGGCGGATCGCCGGGACTATGAGTGGGCCAAGCGGATGATGGCAGAGCACGCCCTCGCCGAAAAGGTTCAGGTCCTATTCTCCCCGGTGTTCGGCGAGCTACACCCCAGGGAGCTTGGTGAATGGATGCTGGCCGACCGGCTTCCGGCCCGGCTCCAGATCCAGCTTCACAAATACCTCTGGGACCCGGATCAACAGGGAGTGTAATGAACAGGTGGGCCGTCGTTCTTCTGAGCGGCGGCATCGATTCAGCGACGGCGGCCGCGATAGCGCGGGCCGAGGGATATGAGCTGCATGCCCTGACCTTCCGCTACGGCCAGCGCCACGCCCGCGAACTAGAGAGCGCGAAGCGCATCGCGGGCGCCCACGGTGCGAAGCAGCACCTGGTTCTCGATCTCGACCTTCGCCAGATTGGCGGCTCGGCCCTGACCGATGAGATCCCGGTGCCGAAGGGCCGGGGGGTGGAGGAGATCGGGGCTGGCATCCCCGTCACCTACGTTCCCGCCCGCAACACTATCTTTCTGTCGTATGCCCTCGCCTGGGCAGAGGTCCTTGGCTCGGAAGACATTTTCCTGGGCGTCAACGCCATCGACTACAGCGGCTACCCGGACTGCCGGCCGGAATACATCGCGGCCTTCGAGCGGATGGCGAATCTCGCGACGAAAGCCGGCGTTGAAGGCCGATCGAAGCTCACCATCCACCCACCGCTGATCCACCTGACAAAGGCTCAGATCATACAGCGCGGGGCTGACCTTGGCGTCGATTTCGCTCTCACATGGAGCTGCTACGACCCGACCCCTGACGCACGGCCCTGCCGCTCCTGTGATAGTTGCATCCTGCGGGAGAAGGGATTCGCCGAAGCCGGCATCCCCGACCCGGGCTCTCTCTCCTCCCCCGGGGACCACTCACACCGCTAGGAGTTCGCCCCCAGCCAGCCTGCTGCCTTATCAGGCGTTCGCGCCCAGAGTTTTGCTTTTGCCTAAGAGTCGCAGAAGTACTAAACTAGGTATTATAAGTGCTACACCTAGACTGGAGGTGACCAAATATGCCAACCACATTGCCACGGATCTCTACGGTTGTGGAACGACCGATTTACGAGGC
>JBGQIR010000084.1:0-7734 GCA_041498535.1 Methylomirabilis sp. (SeqCode) | reverse complement strand
TCAGCGGCCTCCTCTTCACCTCGGGGCAGATTGCGATTGACCCGGCCACGGGGAAATTGATCGAAGGTGACGTTTCAGCCCAAACGCGCCGAGTATTGGAAAACTTAAAGGCTGTCCTCGAGGCCGGCGGCAGCTCACTCGACCGTGTCGTCAAGGCCACCGTGTACCTGACCGATCTGTCCACATTCTCCAAGATGAACGAGGTCTACGCCGAATATCTGGGGCATGTCAAGCCGGCGCGCTCCACTGTGGGTGTAGCCGCCCTGCCACTTGGCGCCAGCGTCGAGATCGATCTGGTCGCGATCTCGGTGTAACCCTGCATTACCTCCTTCCGTCTCGTCCCATCAAGTCATAACCGGCGGCCTACCGCCTCCGCCAACGGTCTGAGCTCCTCCATTAAACGCTGGAATTTGTCTAATTTCAGAGACTGGAGGCCATCCGACTGGGCCTCCTCAGGCCTCGGATGAACCTCGATCAACAGGCCATCGGCGCCGCAGGCGATCCCCGCCTTCGCCATCGGCGCCACATACTCCCAGTGGCCCGTGCCGTGGCTAGGATCGACGATCACCGGCAGGTGAGTCAGCTTGTTCAGGACAGGGACCGCATTCAAATCCAGGGTGAATCTCGTACTGGTTTCGAAGGTTCTGATCCCGCGCTCGCAGAGAATGACGTCGTAGTTTCCCTCCGAGAGGATGTACTCTGCGGCCATCAAGAACTCTTTGATCGTGGTGGCCATCCCGCGTTTGAGCAGGACCGGCTTCCCGACCTCGCCGACCTTCTTGAGCAGGGCGAAGTTCTGGGCGTTCCGGGCGCCGATCTGCAGGATGTCCGCGTATTCCGCGACTAGCTCAGCGTCCATAGGATTCACCACCTCGGTGACGATCTTCAGGCCGGTCGCCGCTCTCGCCAGATCCAGGAGTTTGAGCCCTTCCTCCGCCAGGCCCTGAAAGGCGTAGGGCGAGGTTCGCGGCTTGAAGGCCCCTCCCCGCAAGACGGTGGCCCCGGCCGCCTTGACCGCCTCGGCGGTCTCCAGCATCTGCGCCTCGCTCTCCACCGAGCAGGGGCCGGCCATGACCACGATGGCCTGTCCGCCGATCTCCAGATCGCCGACTTTGATAATGCTCTTGGCTGGCTTGACCTCTCGACTGGCCAGCTTGAACGGTTGCAGGATGGGAACAACGCTTTCGACGCCGGCCATCGACTCCAGCGACTGGAGACGAGCCTTGTCGCGCTCATCCCCCACGGCCCCTATGACCGTCCGTTGCGTGCCCCGGATCACATGGGGCTGATACCCGAGTTCCTCCACTCGCTGAATGACCTCCTGAATATGCTCCTCGCGCGTCCCCGTTTTCATCACGATAATCATGTTCTCCTCCCCAAGAAAAAAGCCACGGCACCGTATCCGTGGCTTTCCAACAAGAAAAAGGCCACAGGGCATCGTCGTCTGCCCCGTGGCCCGTGAAATCGTGCGTAAAGTCCGCTACCTAGGACGAGCCCGTGGGCAGACGCCCGTAAAGTAAAAGCGCCAAGAAATGCGGCTCACGGCCTGGCAGGTTCGGTTCATCGGCTCACCAATCACAGAAGGCGTTGACAACAGTCATAATCTTTCTACCACCTTGGTCCGGCGATGTCAAGAAAGAATCGCCCCCCGGTGGAGTCCCTGTTCTCGCCGTCGCGACGCCCGCATGCCTACCGGCCGGGAAGGCCGGGCTCGGTCAGTTTGAGCGGGTCAAGGATCTGAGCGATTTGAGTCTCTGTGAGCAGCTTTTCCTCTCGGACCACGTCGATGATGGTCTTCTGCTCGCGCAACGCTCGCTTGACCACCTCTGCCGCCCTGGCGTAGCCCACATACGTGTTCAGCGCCGTGGCCAGCGCCATGCTGCTTTCAGCATACCGGCGGCAGCGATCAGCATCGGCAACGATCCCGACGATGCAGCGGTCAATAAACACCCGGAGGGCGTTCTTCAAGATTTCGATCGACTGGTGAAGGTTGTGGGCCATAACGGGCATCATGACGTTCAGCTCGAGCTGCCCCGCCTGCACCGCCATCGAGACCGTGAGGTCGTTGCCCATTACCTGGAAACAGACCATATTGAGCATCTCGGCCATGGACGGGTTCACCTTGCCCGGCATGATCGAGGAGCCGGGCTGGACGGCGGGCAGCACGATCTCGGCGAAACCCGTGGTGGGGCCGGAGGCGAGCAGGCGAAGGTCATTGCAGATCCGGGTCAATTCGATCGCCAGCAGGCGCAGGACCGATGACGCCTCGGCGATCGGCAGGTTCGACTGCATCGCCTCCCGCATGTCGGGCGCGTTGCGCCAGTCGATCTTGGTCCAGGCACGAAGGTGCTCCACCAGCTTGAAGCGGTACTGCGGGTGGGTATTGAGGCCGGTACCGGCGGCGCTACCGCCGATCCCCAGCTCTTCAAGTGACCGACCGGCGGCGGCGATCCGCTCGTGACACTTACCGACCGTCGCGGCATAAGCGGCGAATTCCTGCCCCAGCCGGATCGGGACCGCATCCTGCAGATGCGTTCGAGCCGATTTCAGGATACCGTCAAACTCCTTCGCCTTCTTGCTGAGCGCGTTCTCCAGATCCTTCAGGACGAGAAGCAGCTCCCGCAGCAGCAGTCGCGCAGCCACCCGCATGGCGGTCGGGATGACGTCGTTGGTGGACTGAGCCATGTTCACATGGTCGTTGGGGTGGACGAGTGCGTAGTCGCCTATCTTCCCGCCAAGGATTTCGATGGCCCGGTTGGCAAGAACCTCGTTCGCGTTCATATTGAACGAGGTGCCTGCGCCCATCTGATAGACGTCCACAACAAACTGATCGCGCAACCTGCCAGCAATGATCTCGTCGGCCGCGGCGGCGATCGCCTTGCTGACCTCCGGCTTCAGCAGCCCCAGGTCGGTGTTGGCCAGAGCCGCCGCCTTCTTGACCATGACAATCGCCTCCACCATCTTTGGATGCATCCTGAGCCCGCTGATGGGGAAGTTCTCCATCGCCCGCACTGACTGGAGGCCATAATACGCCTCGGCCGGCACATCCTTCTGCCCCAATGAGTCCTTTTCGATCCGCGTCGCCATCGCTCTACTCCTCCCGTCGCCCTGTTGTCCCCTACGACGTTTCGCACGGTGGGGTCTTCACCGCAAGCTCCTTGAGGCGCTTCGGCGTCAGATCGCTTTTCAGCGTCCATGACGGATCGGCGTATTCGTCCTTCTTTTTCATGAGGAGCCATTCCCTCCCGGTCTCTCCCCTGGCGAAGCGGGCGAGCGCGAACGCCCCTTTGAGCTTCTTTCCTTTCAGAATGAACGCGAGCTTCCCTGCTTGGAGCTGGGAGTCCGGCGCACCCGGCTCGGTCTGCTCATACGACCCGTGGTCCCAGACGACCACCGGCCCAGCGCCATAGCTTCCTTCCGGGATAATCCCCTCGAAGTCGATATACTCAACCGGGTGATCCGTCACCATGACCGCCAGCCGCTTGTCGGCTGGATTCATGGACGGCCCCTTGGGAACCGCCCACGATTTGAGGACGCCTCCCATCTCAAGCCGGAAGTCGTAGTGCAGGCGGGTAGCCTTGTGCTCGTGGACGACGAAACGTCGGCTGACGCTTGTCATCCCCTTCGGCATTTCTCCCTCCGGCTCCCTTCACATGCGTCTCGTTGCCCATCCCGCGAGGAACAGTTCTCGCATTATGTCACAGGTGGAGGCAGTCGGGCAACTCTCTCTCCTCTTGTCGGAGTCATCGTTGTCAGGATGATGGGGAAGTCCAGCCGCATGGGGCAACAGAGGACAGCCGCGAACCGCTGACATAATCCCCTGACCTGGGAAAGTAACTGTTGACAGCCCCCAATTTCCGGCCTAGAATTCCCGCCACGTCGTAAGACCCCAACCTATCCCCTCGGTACTGGCCACAAAACCTTAACCACGGAGGATCAGCTATGAAGCTCGGTATTCGCGTTGCATTGGGACGCCACATCTATCTCTTCTTGGTGTTGTCGCTTGTTCTCTCTGGCATTGCCCCAATAGCATGGGCCGGGGACAAAGAGGACGTCGCTGCCGCAACAGCGGAGTGGGCGAGAATCTTCACCGATGACAACCCTGACCCGATCCTTGCGCTCTATGACAAAGAGGCCGTGATGTGGGGAACTCTGTCTCCCACTCGCCGGGACGACCCAGCGGCGATCCGCGACTATTTTGTGAAGGCGTTCAAAGCCCTGCCCGGGCACAAGGTGACTTTCGGGGATCAGCTCATTCGGGTCTATGGAAATACGGCCATCAATACCGGTTACTACACGTTCTCGTTCGTCAAGGATGGCGAGGCCAAATCCATTCCTGCGCGGTATAGTTTCGTCTACGTCAAGCGCAACGGCGACTGGAAGATCGTGGATTTCCATTCGTCCGCCATGCCTCCCGCTCCTCCCAAGTAGAGATCCCGCGCCGGACAGAAAGACGAGCAGAAGGCAGCAAACGGCAGGAGAATTGGCTCCTGCCGTTTTTCTTTCTGGGGGGAACAGCGCATAATCCACCAGTGGAATCGCTTGCCCGCCTCGGACCGGCATAGTAGAATCACGATCTGTGTGGTCACGTTGCGCAACCAACAGGAGGAAACGATGGCACTCAAGGAGTTCGCCGGAGTGTACTATGAGGAGGCTTTAGACGAGAAGACCCGCCAGTTGGTCGCCATGGCGGCGATGGCCGCGGCCGGCTGCACCTCGTGAGTGGGAGCGCGCTTCGCGGCCGCGAAGCAAGCTGGCGCCACTAAGGGGGAGATCATGGAGGCACTCTACCTGGCCATGCGCGCTTCCGCCAGGGCCGCCTGGACCACGATCAAGAACGGGATCGAGGGGATTGACGCAGAGGTCAAGGCGATGAAGGCGCAATACGAGGCTGAGACAGCCGCTGCTCACCGGTGAACGCAACCAGCGCAGCGCGTCAAGTCGCCACACTCTGCCGACGGATCATCGCGTGCCGACGATGCCCGCGCTTGGTCCGGCATCGCGAGCGGACAGCCCGCGAGAAGGTTCGGAGGTACCGTGACTGGGACTACTGGGGCCGACCGGTCCCGGGGTTCGGTGACCCGGCCGCGCGCCTGCTGGTCGTCGGTCTGGCCCCCGCGGCCCATGGCGGCAACAGGACCGGCCGCATCTTCACGGGGGACCGAAGCGGGGACTTCCTGTACAGAGCTCTCTACCGGGCCGGCTTCGCCAATCAGCCCACTTCGACCGACCGTAACGACGGCCTCCGTCTCACCGACTGCTACATCACCGCTGCGGTCCGGTGTGCCCCGCCCGACAACAAGCCGACCCCGACCGAGCTTTCTCGCTGCCGCCCCTTCCTCATGAAGGATCTGGCGCTACTCCGGCACGTCCGTGTGATGGTGGCGCTCGGGCAGATCGCCTTCCGCGCGTGTCTGCAGGCTCTAGAAGAGCGCGGGGCTCAGCTTCCGATTCCGAGGCCTCGCTTCCAGCATGGGCACGTCGCGTTCCTTCAGAATGGTTTCGTGCTCATCGGGTCGTATCACCCGAGCCAGCAGAATACGCAGACCGGCAGGTTGACCGACATGATGTTTCAGCAGATCTTCACAATCGCGAGGCGCCATCTTGATGCGCATTCCCGCCGAGCGGCCACCGACTGAAGTGGCGGAAGTTACGCCTAAAGGGGACGAGCAAGCCTGCGCCGACGGCGTGGGCCGGGCCATCCTCCTCGATTTCGACCACACCCTTTTCGATACCGACCGCTTCTTCTGGGTCGATCTGAAATCCGCCTTCGCCCGCTTCGGCGTTCCCGATGACGCTTGGGAAAAGAGTTACGAGGCGACCTGGCCATCTGGCTACTCCCTGGCGAAGCACCTCGCGGAGCTGAACCGGCTCGGCGCGATGTCCGAACCAGCAACGACAAGCTCGATGCTTGCCGCCCTCGACACCGCATTCTCTGACCTCCGCCCATATCTGTTTCCTGATGTCCTGGAGTTTCTGAACGCCGCGCGTCGCCAGGGGTTCGATCTCATCCTCCTCTCGTTCGGCGACCCTGCCTGGCAAAGCTACAAGGTCCGGGCCTCGGGGCTCGCCCCGTATTTCCAGAAGATCGTGTACACAGCCACACAGGAGGGCAAGGCAGAGCTGCTCGATGATCTCGGCCAGCGCTACAGAGAGCTTCATGCCATTGACAACAACCCGGCCGACCTGGATGCCATGAAGGCGCGTTGCCCTCGGCTGCGGACCCATCTGATCTGCCGCGTGGAGCCGTCCGCCACCCTGGAGGCGAACGGTGGCTCCCGCGATCGCTTCCGCGAAGCCGCCAGGTATCTCTCCGTTCCCTCCCGCCTAGCTCATCACCGGTGCACCAGCCTCGCTGAGGTCCCCCTCTCATGTCCGGAGTGATCGTCGCCTCGGCTACGACGCGCATCGACTTCGCGGGCGGGACGCTCGACATCCCTCCCCTGCATCTCTTTCATCAGCCAGCGATCACGGTCAACGTGGCGATCGACCTGGTCGCCGAGGTTCGTGTCCGGCGACGAGCGGGGCGAGCGATCCGGCTGTTCGCTGCCGATCAACACCGGCAACTGCTCTGGCCTTCGCGCGAGAAGATCTCCTGGTCGCGCGAGCCGTTCCTGGAGTTGGTGGCCCGGCTGATCCGATCCCTCGCGCCGGACGCCGGCCTGGATGTTCGAACCGAGTGTCACGCTCCGGCTGGCGCAGGAACCGGCGGGTCGTCGGCCCTGGCCGTCGCCACAGCCGCCGCCCTGGCCGCCGTCGCAGGGCGGCGCTTGACCCGAACGATGCTGATCGAGCAGGCCAGGAGTATCGAGACCCAGTCGATCCATGTGCCTACCGGCTATCAGGACTATTACGCCGCGACCTACGGCGGCGCCAGCGCCATCGAATACGGGCTGACCGGCATTCATCGAACCTCGATCGCCCGAAAGCCATTTCTCGTACAGCTCGAACGACACCTTCTGCTCCTCTACCTCGGAAAGCCGCGCTTCTCTGGAGCCAACAACTGGGACCTGTTCAAACGCCACATCGAGGGGGACCGAAAGACTCTTGCGCTCTTCGAGGCGTTGAAAGAGAACGCCATCTCGATGCGGGACGCCTTTCTCCGGCAGGACCTGGCCGGCATCGCCGGCCTCCTGAACCGGGACTGGGAAATTCGGCGGCGTACCCTCCCGACCATGAGCAACTCCGCCATTGACAAATTGATCAACGCCCTTCGCCGTGCAGGCGCGCTCGGCGCAAGGGTCTGCGGTGCGGGCGGGGGCGGGTGCCTCGCCCTCATCATCGAGCCCGAGGCGCGAGCGCGGCTGACCGCGCTGGCCGCAGGGGCTGGCGCCAAGACCCTACCCTGTGCGGTCAATGTGCGAGGCCTTGTTGTCAGGCGTGACGATGAGTAACGGACCGGATGCTCGACCTCGCCCTTGCGTCTGGGTGTTCGACGATTTACCGATAGGAGAGGAACATGGGGAAGCGCGATCGGGGTGCCATGCCAAAGCTTCGCCAGCCCGGACCTGCCAGGGACAGACGTGGAATCATTAAGCTGGTCCCGAAGCTTCGGAAGATCACGCCTGACAAGCCTCCAAGGGGAAGGTAGCTCCATCCTCTCGCTTCCCAGCCCATGCGGATCCGCGATGGGTTACCAGTCTAGGCTTGACCGGTCGGGTGAAAACCGATAATTTTGGGAGGCTCTCGAAAAGCCGTCCAGAGATTCCGGCAATCGTGGCTCTCAACCTCAAC
>JBGQIR010000083.1:0-7869 GCA_041498535.1 Methylomirabilis sp. (SeqCode) | reverse complement strand
GACCAAATAGCTGCGAAGTGTGAGGGTGTGCGAGAGAGGAAAAACCCTCCTTCGCACAGTCTCCACGGTCACTTTTACCCCCATCCCCGATTGCCGCGATGGCTGCAAAAGATTTCGTCTCGTTAGTGATCAGCGCGATCCTTACCGCTGGGCTGTATGCGATCATGTCGTACGGCCTCGCCTTGATTTACGGCGTGATGAAGATCATCAACCTGGCGCATGCGGGGGTGATCATGCTGAGCGCCTACATGACCTTCTGGCTCGTCACGGCCTATCATCTCAATCCCTTTCTCGCGCCACTCATCGTCATGCCGACCTTTTTCCTCGTCGGCCTGGCGATGCAGCAGATTTTTATTCGGCCGATCGCCGGAGCGCCGCCCATCTCCTCGCTGCTCTTGTTGTTCGGTGTCTGGCTGATCATGCAAAACGTGGCGTACCTGATTTTCAGCGGCGACACCCGCTCGATTTTCACCGAGTACACCCTGCTCACGATCAAGGTAGCGGACATCCCCTTATCGCTCAATCGGCTGATCGTGTTTGCCGTAGGAATCGTCGTGCTCGTCGCGCTGCAGTTGTTTCTGAGCAGAACGTATCCCGGTCGGGCCATTCGCGCGCTGGCAGCGGATTCCGAAGCAGCCTCGCTGGTGGGGATCAACACCGGGCGCATCAGCATGCTGGCCTTTGGCCTCGGCATCTCGCTGGCATCGCTCGCCGGCTCGCTCATGTCCCTCATCTACACGTTCGACCCGGATTTCGGCCGATCCCATTTGCTGAAAAGCTTTTGCATCGTCGTGCTGGGCGGGCTTGAAAGTATCATCGGCGTCGCGCTCGGTTCGCTCGTGCTGGCCCTGGTAGAAGCGTTCAGCGTCGTCTGGCTGCGGGCCGCACTGCAGGATTTCGTGAGTTTCGCTCTCCTCGTCCTGGTGCTGCTGGTTATGCCCAATGGGTTGATCGGCCTGATACGTAGACAAACGCGCTGAAAAGAGGGCGGACACTACGGGGGACCTCTCCGGAACCCCAATAGACTTGATCTAAGCCGCTTCGATGAAACGCTTCTATCCCCCACGCACCCTTTTGGCCTGGCTGGTCGCCATTGGCAGCCTCGGCATGCTGGTCATGCTGCCGATTCTCTTCGAGGGCAGCTACTGGCAAACGCTCGCCTTCATCACCTTCTTGTTCGTGAGTCTGAGCGTCTCCTGGAACATCACCGGCGGGTACGCGGGACAGGTGTCCTTCGGTCACTCGACGTTTCTGGGATTGGGCGCTTTCGCGACGGCCATCATTACGTTACGCACGGGCCTGCCGGCCCCGTTCACAATTCCCATCGCCGGGTTCCTGGCCATGGTGTATGGTTTTTTGTGGGGCTATCCGACGCTGCGGCTGCGCGGGCCCTATTTTTCGATCGCCACCATCGGCGTCGGCGAAGCGACGCGCCTCTTGATGACGAACCTCGATGACTCGCTGCGCAATATTCCCATCCTCAAAGAACTGGTCAAGTACAAGCCGCTGACCGGGGGCGCGAGCGGATTGACCCTGCGCATACCTCCGGACATCCAATCGTACGCCCTCAAGTTCTACTATGGCGCGCTTCTCTTTATGCTTGGGGTGCTCGCAATCTCATGGTGGATTCGCCGCTCGCGGTTCGGCCTCGCGCTGTTTGCGATCAATATGGACCCCGACGCAGCCGAGACGCTTGGAGTCAGCACCTCACGCTACAACGTCCTCGCATTGATGGTCAGCGCCTTCCTGGTCGGGGTGGTGGGCAGCCTCTACGCCCAATATTTCTTCTTCATCGATCCCCGCGAGATGTTCAGCTTTCAAAATAGTATCGCCATGGTGCTGATGCCCATCATCGGCGGAATCGGAACTTTGTGGGGGCCGGTCCTTGGGGCGGTGGTGTTCAAGGTCGTCGAAGATCGCCTCCTGACGACGCATCTGGAATGGGGACCTATTTCCATCAATTTCGTGCAGTTCAATCTGCTCCTGTATGGGCTGCTGCTGGTTCTCATCATCTTGTTCGAGCCGGGTGGCGTGCTGGGCCTGCTGCGGCGCATGAAAGGGAGCCGGTTGCTTAGGCGCGCTTTCGCCCCGGCGAGGCAGAAGGGATGAGCGCGCTCCTGGAATGCCGTGACCTGGTCAAGCATTTTGGCGGCCTCGTCGCCGTGAACCGGGTCAGCTTTCAGGTCCACGCCGGCGAGATTTTCGGCCTGATCGGGCCGAACGGCGCCGGGAAGACAACCCTCTTCCGCCTGATCAGTGGGGTGTACCCGCCGACCGCCGGCCAGATTCTCTTCAAAGGCGAGAAGATTGCCGGCCTGAAACCGCATGCAACATGCCACAAAGGAGTCGTCAGCACCCATCAGATCGTGCGGCCCTTTCGCGAGATGACCGTTCGGGACAATGTACGAGTGGGCGCGGAGTTTGGCCGTCGCGTGGATGGTGAGCGTGACGTGCTGGCGTGGACGCGAGAGGTGTTGGAGTTCACCGGCCTCGCCCCGCAGGCCGACAAGTTGTCGAAAAACCTGCCGCTCGCCGGCCGCAAGCGACTCGAGATCGCGCGCGCCCTCGCCGCCAATCCGGAATTGCTGCTACTTGATGAGGTCGTCGCCGGTCTGAACCCCACCGAGACCGCCCAGACGATGGAGCTGATTCGTCAAATCCGCGCGCGCGCCATCACCATCATCATGGTCGAGCACGTGATGAGAGCGATCATGGGCATCAGTGATCGCATCATGGTGCTGAACTATGGCGAAAAGATCGCCGAGGGGCAGCCACGGGAGATCGTACAGAACCCTGTGGTGATCGAGGCCTACCTGGGGAAGCAGTATGCCGGTTGACGGATCACCAGTCCGCGCATCTCGGGACCCTTTCCACGGGCGAGCGTTCTGCCATGCTTAGGATTGAGGGAATCGACGTTTTTTATGGCGAAGTACAGGCGCTGTGGGATGTCTCGTTCGAGGTGGGCGCAGGCGAGATCGTGACGCTCGTCGGATCGAACGGGGCGGGCAAGACCACTGCACTCAAGACGATCTCGGGGCTGCTCACACCGCGTGGCGGCGCGATCTATTTCAATGACACACGTCTTGATGCGGTCGCCGCCCATCGCGTGGTCGAACTCGGCATCGCGCACATTCCCGAAGGCCGCCGATTGTGGCCCGGCCTGAGTGTGCTGGAAACCCTGGAACTCGGTGCCTACACCCGCCGCGCCCGCGCGGAAAAGAAACACACCCTTGAATGGGTTCTCAGCATCTTCCCACGCCTCGCCGAGCGTCTATCACAGGCGGCCCAAACCTTGAGCGGCGGTGAGCAACAGATGCTCGCCATCGGGCGCGCTCTGCTCTCGCGGCCTACACTCTTAATGCTCGACGAACCTTCACTCGGTCTGGCACCACTCTTGGTTGAACAGATCTTTCAGGTCGTTCGGGAGATCAACCGTCAAGGCGTGACGGTTTTATTGGTCGAGCAAAATGTCCATCATGCGCTCGCCATCGCGCAGCGTGCCTACGTCCTCGAAACGGGGAAGCTGGTCAAAGCTGGGCGCGGTAAAGACCTGCTGAACGACCCCCAGATCAAGAGCGCCTATCTCGGACTGTGAGGGTGGCCAGGTCCGTCCGGCGCCAGACCCGCCCCTCTTGAAACACACAGCATGACCTCAGACGATCTGGAACGATTCATTCGTGACCTCCCTAAGGCCGAGCTGCATCTGCATATCGAAGGGACCCTGGAACCCGAGCTGCTGTTTCACATTGCAAAGCGCAATCGCGTCGCACTTCGATTTGCAACCGTGGAAGACCTCCGGAAGGCTTACAGCTTTCACAATCTGCAGTCGTTCCTGGACATCTATTATGAGGGCGCTCGGGTTCTCCTCTATGAGCAAGATTTTTTCGAATTAACCTGGGCCTACCTTGAACGCGCTGCAGAACAGCATGTTCGGCACGCCGAGATCTTCTTCGACCCTCAGACCCATACGGATCGGGGCGTCGCATTTGAAACCGTGGTCAGAGGCATTCATCGCGCTTTGGAGGAAGCGGCATCAAGGCTTCGACTGTCCTCTAAGCTGATCATGTGTTTTCTCCGTCACCTGAGCGCAAATTCGGCCATGCAGACGCTCGAGGCGTCTCTCCCCTTCAAGAACTGGATTGTGGCCGTGGGGCTCGATTCTTCAGAGTTGGACCATCCCCCGAAACAATTCGTTGAGGTTTTTAACCGGGCTCGGGCGGAAGGCTATCTGACAGTAGCGCATGCGGGAGAAGAAGGACCGTCAGAGTATATCTGGCAGGCGCTCGACCTGCTGAAGGCGTCGCGGATTGACCATGGCATACGGTGTCTTGAGGATCCGATGCTGGTCCAGAGGCTGACGAGAGAAAGGATCCCTCTCACGGTCTGTCCCCTTTCAAATGTCAAACTTCGCGTCTTTGACTCTTTGGAGAAGCATAATCTCAAGAAGCTATTGGATCTGGGGCTGTGCGTGACCGTCAATTCCGACGATCCGGCCTACCTCGGCGGATATCTCACCGAGAACTTCCTCGCTTCACAAAAGGCCCTCGGGCTCACCCAGGATGATATCTACACGCTCGCGAAAAACTCATTTGAAGCCAGCTTCTTGAGTTCCAAAGAAAAGCAGATGCTCATCGAGGAACTAAATCACTTCATGGAAGAGCAATCTGTCTAGAACTCATCCAGTAGGGAGGCGTTGGGTTCGATGACGCGGCCCCTACTCGATCACGCCAAGGCGGCCGTTGTGGCTGCCCATGTACCAGACCCGCCCTTCGGCGTCCACGATCATCTTCCGGATGCCGGCACCCTTGGAGGGAAGCGGGAACACCCTGATCTGTCCCGTCGTTGGATCTAACCGCACGACTGTATCGGTCGAGAACTCGTTGGCCCACACCATCCCTGCCCCATCCACCGTCACGGCGTAGGGGCCCCCGCTGGGACCTCCCGGCAGCGGGTACTCCTTCACCACTTTCCCAGCGAGGGGGTCCACGCGGACCAAGCTCCCCTTACCGTAGAGCGTCACCCAGAGCGACCCGTCTGGGGCCACGGCCATCCGGCGGGGTTGCGAGTCACGCTCCAGCGCGAGTTCCGTGATCGTGCCGGTCTTCGGGTTCAGCTTGCCCAGCTTGCCGGCGCTGATTTGGCAGAACCAGACGTTTCCCGCCGGATCGAGTGCCATCCCGTAAGGGTGGCCAGCGGTCTTGAACTCGGTGATCGCCCCGGTCCTCGTGTCCAGCCGTCCGATCCGGTCAGCCCCCTGCTCCGTGAACCAAATCACACCCTGGTCATCGATGACGAGCGTGTGCGGGTCACCCCCCGAGGGGAGCTTGTACTCGATCACCTTGCCCGTGGTCGGGTCCAGGCGGCCGATTGTGCCGTTGCCGTTGCCGGTGTACCACACCTGGCCCTGGCGGTCAACGAGGAGACCGTGGGGCCTTGCTCCTTGCGGAAGCTCCCACTCGGTAAAGCCCTTTGCACGCGGATCGAAACGCGCGATCTTGTTCCCGTACATGACGGCGATGTAGATGTTTCCATCTGGCCCCGGGGCGGGATCGCGCGCGAATTTGGGCGTGGGCACCACCCACTCGGAGATCTTGCCCTTCACATCGGCTTTGGCCCCGGGTCTGATGCCGTAGTTGGATCCGCCCGCCCAGGCAGCACCGGCCGCCAACAGGATCAGTCCCGCCACGATGCCCCAACTCGAATATCGCATGATTCCTCCGATCCGCAGACCGCATATGAGGCCGGACATCGCTTCCCTCACGGATACCTCGGGGTTGCACTCCGCAGGCGAGATGCCGGCCATACGTTCACGAGGTTCACGAGCCGGGCACGTCAACTGCCGCATACTTCGCACGGACCTCTTCCATGGGGCCGCGCCTCCCCAGGCGCCGCTACCCTTGAGCCGCCCTTAGCTCCGACGTGCAGTGGGGGCACCGGGTGGCTTGGAGCGGGATGGTGGACAGGCAATAGGCGCAGGCCTTGGTCGGCGAGGCGGGCGGCCCCTCCGGCTGGCGTTTCATCCGGTTGACCTGCCGGATGAGGAGGAAGATCACGAACGCCACGATGAGGAAGTCGAGCACGGTGTTGAGGAAGACGCCGTAGTTGAGAGTGGGGGCGCCCGCGGCTTTCGCCGCGGCCAGGGTGGGGTACGGCGTCCCGGACAGGTTGACGAACAGGCTGGCGAAATCGACCCCGCCGAGGAATAACCCAATGGGCGGCATCAGCAGGTCAGTCACGAACGAGCTGACGATCTTGCCGAAGGCGACGCCGAGGATGATCCCGACGGCCATGTCGAGCACGTTGCCGCGCATGGCGAATTCCTTGAACTCTTTGAGCATGGTGCCTCCCCCTGTGTGACTGAAAGCCGTTACCATCATCGGCGACGCGACGAGCGTGCCACACTCACTTTTGCATGTCAAGCGTCTCGGAGCCACTTGTGCCCATCCCGTGGGGATCACAACGCTCATTCCAGAACGGACCATCATACTGGATCTCTCAGGCTATTGTGAGGCGAGGCCCGATCACCCCACCAGGTTGTGGCTATCCCCTCGAACGCTTCCCGCTGATTCTCAAAATGTCTCTGGAATTGTCCCCGTTCCACGACTTTTTCCTTGACAGAGGAACAAAAGAAAGCCAACCTGAGATGGCTTCTGGAGGGCAAGAGGTCCTTCTCGCTAAGGAGATGGAGCCCGTCTCGAAGGTGATTTCTCATCGACAGGAGGATGCGGACGATAATTGCGGTCGTTGGCTTATGGATCGGTGCTCTGATGACCACGGCCTGCGGCACGGTCACCGGCGCTGCGGTGGGAGCGGGCGCAGGGACCGCCATCGGGGCAGGTACGGGGTACGGGGCCGGCAAGGGGGCGCTCATCGGCACTGGCGTCGGCGCGGCGGCAGGCGCGATCTACGACATCACGAAGTAGAACAAGTAATGGAGGCTTCCATAAAAACATGGATACCGGTATCGGCCGGACTAGTGTACTGACTCGTAAGTTCCTTTACAATTCCGTTCACCCTGAGCCTGTCGAAGGGTGCGTAATCTGGGCTTCGACAAGCTCAGCCCGAACGGGTTTCATGGCAAGTTATTTCTGAGTCACAACACTAGCGGTTGGAATCATGCTGTGGAGCGGGCTCGCCCTCGCGGAGAGCAAGCCAGGCGGCTGCGATAGGGCGGGCGCGCCCGAGAAGGTGGAAGGCAAGGTCGCCAATGTTGACTTGGATCAGGGCAAAGTGAGCGTGCGCGAAAGCGATGGAAAGATTCACGTGTTTGAGGCATCAAAGGAAACGCTCCAGGGCTTCAAGGTTGGGGATCCGATCAAGGCGAAGCTAAGGTCAGCGCCGAACTGCAAGTAATAGCGCGAGGCGTCGAGGACTCACCGAACCCGGGGAACCAGTCGCCCGGCCTGTCCTTCTCCCAGCGTTGAGCGAGAATTGCTGTAAGCGGGCCAGCCTTTCCATTAGCTGATGAATGTCGCTCCCGATTTCCGTACTTCCGTCCGCCCCGTCCGGGCAGGGAGAATTCATTGGCTGAGTTGCTCCCTCACCTAGTGGAGCGCTGCTTCTTCTCTCGGGACATCGGCCGACCCACCACGATCATGCTACATCGCCCAGATTGGGGATTCCCCTGCGAATAATTCGCACACCCGACACCGGTTCTCACCATCCCGAGGCAATGATCCATTGTGAGCAATTTCGCAAATGAACAGTGATCCTATGATCCACCTGCGGCTCGCCGCTTCCCGAACACGTGACACGCAACAATCTCGAAGGGGGCGCAAGGCCCATCGGAGGAGGAAATCTTAATGTCGGCGAAAGATCTCACCATCGACCTCGTCATTCGATACGGATTTCAAGTCTTCGGCGCAATCG
>JBGQIR010000082.1:0-7935 GCA_041498535.1 Methylomirabilis sp. (SeqCode) | reverse complement strand
TGACGGCGGAGCCACTGGCGTTTCACCAGCGGATCAGGGAGGGGTACCTTGCGCTGGCCCGCGAAGAGCCGGAGCGGATCCGGGTGATCGACGCCCGGCTGAGTTTTGCTGAGCTGGAGTCGGCCATGTGGGACGAGTGCACCCGTCTTCAGGATCGGAGGCGTCGTGGGATTTCGTGAACTGATCGGTCAAGCGCGAGCGGTCCGGCTGCTACAGCGGGGCTTGGCGACCGGCAGAACCCCGCACGCCTATCTCTTCACGGGGCCGGAGGGGATCGGCAAGCGGGCCGCAGCCCTCTCCCTCGCCCAAGCACTCAACTGCCAGCAGGGCGATGCGGTCGAGGACGGCTGCGGCGCATGCCAGTCTTGCCGCAAGATCGCCAGGGGGCTGCATCCGGACGTGCAGGTGATCGAGCCGGCGGGTGCCACCTTGAAGATCGAGCAGGTCCGGGCACTCGCGGCCGATGCTGCGCTTGGTCCGTACGAGGCCAAGCGGAAGGTTTTCATCCTTGACAACGCGGAGAAAATGACGGAGCAGGCCGCCAACGCCCTTCTGAAGACCCTGGAAGAACCGCCCGGCAGGACGGTGATTGTCCTCCTGACCACTACCCCGTCCGCCCTTCCGTCCACGATCGTCTCCAGATGCCAGACAGTCAGCTTCTCCGCAATCCCGCCGGAGACGTTGGAGGCCTTTATCGTAGGAAGGGGTGTTGATCGGACCCGAGCCCGGCTGATCGTCTCCTGGAGCGGCGGAAGTATCGGGCGAGCCCTTAGCCAGGAGGCCGCGTCCCTGGCTGAGGCGAGGGATCTTCTCCTCGAAGAGCTTGGGCGGGGACTCCGGGACGGACCGGACGCCCTGATTGAACTGGCCGAAAAGCTCGCGAAGGATCGGGAAGGCCTCCCGCAGAACTTGGAGGTCCTTTCAGCCTGGCTCCGAGATCTGATGGTCGCGAAGGCATCGGGGCGCCAGGAGTGGCTCGTCAACTTAGATCGAGGCGAGGACGTCGCCCGCCAGGCGGAGGGCCTGACCCTGGACGCCATCCTGGACGGGCTTCGCGCGGTGCACGCCACCATGGCTGGCCTGTCGCGCAACGCGAACCCGCGCTTGTCGCTCGAGGATCTATTTCTCCAGATTCGCGGGGCGGCCTCCTCTGGCCTTTTGAGGGTGTGAGCATGAAAACGGTGCGAATCAGCTTGGGGGAGACCGAACACCAGGAGCAGCACTACGACCCTAGGGGAATGGATCTGAGGCCGGGCGAACGGGTGGTGGTGGAAACCAAGTGGGGGCAGGGGCTGGGCCGGGTGGTTGCCACCTTCCCGGTATTTCCTGATCAGAAAGGAAATGGGCCACTGAAGAACGTCCTTCGGCGGGCTACTCCGGACGACTTCGCCTACGAGGGGCGGATCAGGGTCCTCGAATTGGAGGCGAAGGCATTCAGTGTGCGGAAGATCAAAGAGCGGGAGCTGCCGATGAAGCTTGTCGATGTCAAGGCCAGCTTCGACCGGAGCAAGATCACGCTCAACTTCTATTCCGAGGAGCGGGTCGATTTTCGGGAGCTGGTGAAGGAGTTGGCCCAGCAGTTCCACACCAGGATCGAGATGCGGCAGATCGGGGCCCGGGACGTGGCCAGCAAGCTGGGCAATGTCGGCCCATGTGGTCGGCAGCTTTGCTGTAAAACGTTTTTAAAAGAATACGAGCCGATCTCGGTCCGGATGGCCAAGGACCAGAACCTCTCCCTCAATCCCAGCAAGCTGGCCGGGATGTGCGGCCGGCTGAAGTGTTGCCTTCGCTACGAACATTCGATGTACGAGGAGCTCAAGCGGGGTCTGCCCAAGGTCGGTTCCCTGGTCGAGGCGCGGGAGGGGCTGGGGATTGTGAAGGCCCGGGACATCCTGGCCGAATCGGTGGTGGTCCAACTGGAGGACAGCCGGCAGATCAAGGTGAAGGCGGCCGACTTGATCCACATCGGCCCCCCCCTGGACGATGAATCGCCCCGGAAAGGCTGCGGCGGGGGGGGAGGCTGCAGTAGTGGTGGCTGCGGGGTTCCCGGCGCGACATCCCACGACGACTCATGAGCGACGAGACCTTCTACCTGACCACCCCGATCTACTACGTCAACGCCACTCCGCATCTGGGTCACGCCTACACCACCATCCTGGCTGACACGATGGCCCGCTTTCAGAAGCTCCGGCTGGGCTCTGACCGGGTCTATTTCCTCACCGGCACGGATGAGCACGGCGACAAGATCGCCCAGGCGGCCGCAAAGGCAGGCGAGAGCCCGCAGGCCTATGCCGACCGGATCAGTGGGATTTTTCAGGAGACCTGGAAGCGGCTGGGGCTGACCCCGAACCAGTTCATCCGCACCACCAGCGAGCATCATAAGCGGACCGTCCAGCGGTTCCTGCAGACGATCTACGACTCCGGCGATATCTATTTCGGACAATACGGTGGCCACTACTGCTTCGGCTGCGAGCGTTTCTACACCGAGAAGGAGCTTGAGGACGGAAAGTGCCCCGATCACCAGAAGGAGCCGACCTACATCGAGGAAGAGAATTATTTCTTCCGGATGGGGAAGTATCAGGTTTGGCTGATCGACTACATCAACAACCATCCCGACTTCATCCGCCCGGGACGTTATAAGAATGAGGTCCTGGCCTTCCTGAAGGATCCGCTGGAAGATCTCTGCATCTCCCGCCCTCGCTCACGCCTGACGTGGGGGATCCCGCTCCCCTTCGACGACCAGTTTGTGACCTATGTCTGGTTCGATGCCCTCATCAATTACGTCTCCGCCTTAGGCTGGCCTGACGGGGAGGGATTCCGGCATTTCTGGCCGTCGGCCCAGCATCTGATCGCCAAGGACATCCTCAAACCCCATGCCATCTACTGGCCGACCATGCTGAGGGCGGCCGGGATTGAACCGTACCGGCACCTGAACGTCCACGGCTACTGGAAGATCGAAGAATCCAAGATGTCCAAGAGCCTGGGCAAGGTCGTGGCGCCCCTCGAGCTGGCTGACACGTACGGCCTCGACGCCTTTCGCTACTTCCTGCTGCGGGAGATGACCTTCGGCCTGGATGCCAGCTTCAGCGAGGAGGCGCTCGTGGCCCGGCTGAATGCGGACCTGGCCAATGACCTTGGAAACCTCTACAGCCGAGTCCTGAAGCTGATCCAGCGATACTATAGCGGCAGGATTCCCGAGTGGTCTGATGAAGGAGGGCTTTCTGACGCGACCCGCGCCGCCGTCGGGGATATGACGGCTGCGATGGAGCGCTTTGCGTTCGGCGAGGCGCTGGGGGCCATCTGGAATCTGGTCTCGGCGACGAACAAGTACCTGGTGACCAACGAGCCTTGGAAGCGGGATCCTGCCGATCATCGAACGAAGAGTGTCCTCTTCACTGCGACCGAGACGCTGCGCAAGACCGCGCTTCTGCTTTCCCCGTTTCTCCCTCAGACGGCGGAGCGTATGCTCCGAGGCCTTGGGATTGACGCGCCTCTCACGTCGATCCGCCTTGAGGAGGCGCTCGGGTCGGGATGGCCCGGTCGTGCGCTGGAGAGGCGCATAGAAGAGGTACCCGCCCTGTTCCCCCGCATCCAGACGACCGCCCAGAAGCCTTCCGAGGAGGCGAAGAGGGCATCAGCCGCGTCGGAAGCCCTGCCGGGTCAGATCACGATCGAGGAGTTTCGGCGCCTCGACCTGCGCGTCGCCGACGTCATCGAGGCCGCCGCAGTCCCGGGCTCGAAGAAGCTGGTCCGGCTGCGCGTGCGACTGAAGGACGAGGAGCGAACGATCGTGGCCGGACTGCGCGAGCAGTACCCACTGGAAAGCTGGACGGGGAAGCGGATCATCCTAGTGGCCAACCTGAAGCCGACCACCTTGATGGGGATCCCTTCCCAGGGGATGGTTCTCGCCGCCGAGGACGATAAGGGCAAGATCGTCTTGCTGACGCCGGAACAGCCGATTGCTCCCGGTTCCAAGGTCCGCTAGTGCCGGTCCAATTGACTTCGCCTAGCGGCGTTGCTGGCCCCCGGGGCACTCCCTGCGACGTACCTGAGAGCGTACGCCTCGGTCGGCCCCTGTGGCCGCGTCTTGCTATGCTCGTCTCTTGGCCCGGCAACGGTGTGGATCGATTGTAGCGGTACACAGTTGGAAGCGCATTAGTGTTTGTTGATACCCACGCTCATATCCAAATGCCGGAGTTCGACGCCGATCGCGACGAGGCCCTGGCGCGAGCGAAAGCCGCCGGGATCGAGCTGATGATTACGGTTGGCTATCATCTCGAGGCCAGCCGAAAGGCGGTGGAGACGGCGCAATGCTACCCCCAAATCTATGCGAGCGTCGGCGTCCATCCCCACGATGCGAAGCACTATGATGAGAAGGCCGAGGAGACTCTTCGAAGCCTATCAAAGAGCCCGAAGGTCGTCGCCATCGGCGAGGCAGGCCTCGACTTCTACCGCGATCGCTCCCCTCGCACGGCCCAGACAGAGGCGTTTCGCCGCCAGATCCGCCTCGCCAAGGAGTTCGGTCTGCCGCTTATCGTCTACGATCGGGACGCGCATCAGGAGACAATGCGCCTTTTGGAGGAGGAACAGGCCGAGGCAGTCGTCCTGCACTGTTTCTCCGGTGACCTGGCTCTGGCTGAGAAAGCGTGGGCCAGAGGCTACTACACCTCGATCGCCGGACCTGTGACCTATCCCAAGAACGAGCCACTCCGCGAGGTCGCGCGCAAAGCGAGGCTGGATCGCCTTGTCCTGGAGACCGACTGTCCCTACCTGCCACCGCAACCTGTTCGGGGCCAGCGCAATGAGCCGGGCCATCTCCTCCACACCGCACACGAAGTGGCCCGCCTTCTGGGAATGTCCCTTGATGAGCTCGGTCGCCTCACCACAGAGAACGCCCGCCGCCTATTCCAACTTCCCCCGTTCGAATAGTCATCATTCCTTGTCGAGGCAGTAGGGAGAGGGGGTCTGAGCCTTCTCTCTTGGCCGCTAGAAAGATTTTGCTTGACATTAATTTCACAATCCTTACAATGACGCTTCGGATCACCACGGCCCACCGAAGCAGTTAGCCCACCAAGCTCGTCCTTCGGTATCGCCGAACAAGCCCGATTCAAATTCTTCGTGTCAGGCTGAGCGAATTTTTTCGCCTGCAGGGCGACGGGAATATTTGTGTGTGCTGGGGCTGTCGCATGGGTCCGAAACGGTGAAGATCGCGAATCCTAATGTGAAAGGAGGGAGAACCCGATATGGCGGAGGAGACGAAAGGCGCCAAGCTCGCCAGCCGCAACAAGGCACAGACGAGTAAGAAGGCCGGTCAGTGCAACTGCGGCGGCGACATGTTCTGGAGCATGGTCTTCAGTCCACGCGGCCGGATGATGCGGGTCTGCGAAAAGTGTGGAACGGCCCTGCCGAAGGTGGGCTAAGGCCCGAAAGCGGGCGGTGAGCCAAGAAGGAAGGGCCCCTGGGCGCGATCCCAGGGGCCCTTCCAATATGAGGGTGAGCTCATCCCTTTACTCTTTGAATGGTCGGCCCCTATGATAGGGCTGTAGGGCCCAGCGCTAGTACCGTCCCAACTATTTATAGCAATTTTGCCGTTCCGTACGCTCGGGACTATTGCCATAAGGAACGCCGCTCACATTCGGCGCTTCAACTTGGAACGGCACTAGCCGGCGACGATCGGGATCCCGGAGGACAGCGTTTTGTGCGTCGGGCAGCGCTCAACGAGACTTTCCAGTCGGCTGCGCTGTTCGCCGGTCAGGTCCCCGACGAGTTCGACAGTCTGCACTAGCCGCTGCCCTTCGCTGCCCTCCCGTCCCGAGGGGCCAGGTTCGTACCGCACCTTCACCTTCACGTCCTTTAGCGGCCACTCTTTCCGCTGCGCATACATGCGCAGTGTGATGGCTGTTCAGGCCCCCAGGGCCGCAGTAAGCAGGGTGAACGGACTTGGGCCGGCATCTTGCCCTCCGTTCTCTGGCGGCTCGTCGGCGACCATGCGGTGTGGGCCCATAACGATCTCCTGTTGCAAGCCACCGATCGATCGTATCAGCGTGTCGAATTTCATCTCTCCCTCCGCCCGGATTCGGTACGAGGCCCGGTTCCCGGACCTCTGGCTGACCGGCGACTGCCTGTCCAGCCCTTTCAAGGAGACCTTCCCATCACAGCGCGATCCAGGGAGCTAGCACCGTTCCAACTATTTGTGGCGAGTTTGCCGTTCTGCGCGGTCGCGACTATTGCCACAAGGGACGCCGCTCACATTCGGCGCATTAAGCTGGAACGGCACGAGCATAGCCGTTTTTCGTGTCGGACGCTACCGCTTTCCAGCCTCATCAATGGGACCCACTGGCTCGTCAGCGTCCGTTTGTCCTGAGGGCAGCCCTCTGGGTAGCCGGAGAATGGAGAAAATGCTTGGCAGTGACCGAGCCGAACAGTATGATATTCGCGCGCAAGACACGCCATCAAAGGCGATGGTCCGGAAAGCCGCAGTGAAGTTGGTGCCCATTCGCCCTGCGAGATAAGCCTGGCCTCAGACCCTGTTCCCTCAGTTGCGGTCGGAGTCAGTGATCTTCGAGTCTGGGCGCCCATCCTTCCTGAGGAGAGGTAGACCGAAAAGATTGGGGCCTGAGGTACTTGCGCGACGCGGCGGACTTGGATGCAGAAGGGGCAAAGGATTGAGGGGATCTGGCACTAAGAAGATCGTGCGGGTCCTGGGATGTAATCCCGGGATCTCCACGGGGCCGGGGACCAATACGTATCTTCTTCTCGGAGATGCCCCGCTCCTTATCGACACCGGCGCCGGCGTACCGGCCTACGAGGCGGCTTTACGGGCGAGCCTGTCGGAGCAGAGAGTGAAGGGCCTGCAGGCTGTGCTGGTCACCCATGACCACATCGACCATGTGGGCGGGGTGGAACAGATTGAGCGAATCTTTCCCAAGGCCAGAGTCTGGAAGATGACACACCCCGCCTCCGAGCCCCCCGGTGAATTCGAGGCGCTCCAGGATGGGGACAAGATCATGGTCAATGGCTACGCCCTTCAGGCCATCTTTACCCCTGGCCACGCCATCGATCACCTGTGCTTCTACCTTGAGGGCGAGCGGGTCCTCTTCTCAGGGGATCTCATCCTGGGTACCGGGACCACCGTGATTCCAGTGGACGGCGGCGACATGACAGCCTACCTGGCCTCGTTACGACGGCTGCTCGAGTGGGACATCCGCGCGATCTATCCCGGTCATGGGCCGGTTATCGACCGCCCTCGGGAATACATCCTGCAGTATCTCCGTCATCGCGAGATGCGAGAAGAGCAGATTCTGGCGCTTCTGAAAGATGGTGTGCGCGATGTTCCAACCCTGGTCAAGCGGATCTATGCCGAGGTGCCGCAGGCTGATCATGGCCTGGCCCAGCAAACGGTCCTCTCGCATCTGATCAAGTTGGAGCGGGAGGGGATCGTGAAAAAAGAGGAGGAGGAGGTTGGCATCAGCCTCTTCGGCTTGCGGTGAGTTGCATGGCTGTTCTTTCCGTCCTTGAGCGCCTCTCTCGCGAGGTGTTGATCCTGGATGGGGGCACGGGGACGGCCCTTCAGACCAGAGGGCTTCCGGCAGGCTACCCGCCGGATTTCTGGTCGGTCGGGCGACCAAAGGAGGTGCGCCGACTCCACGAGGCTTACGTCGAGGCCGGCGCCGACATCATCTTCACGAACACCTTTGGCGCGAGCCGGCTGCGTCTTGAATCGCATGGATGGGGCGGCCGGGTGCCCGAGTTGAACCGCGCGGCAGTCGCCCTTGCGAAGGCGGCCGCGCAGGGCATGGCTCTCGTGGCTGGTGATATCGGACCGTGCGGGGCGGTTACCACGGCATTTCGCCAGCTCTCTCGGTCGGAGGCCAGATCGATCTTTGCCGAGCAGGTCGAAGCCCTGGCACTCGCCGGGGTCGATCTTCTTGCCAT
>JBGQIR010000081.1:0-7941 GCA_041498535.1 Methylomirabilis sp. (SeqCode) | reverse complement strand
GTCCCTGCGGCGCGCCGCTGAGCTCGATTTCCGTTATAAAGATAAAGGCTCCTCCCAGTGCCCAGTTTTGCAAGTGTTGGGGAGCCACTTGCGGCTTTATCAGGGGCAGGCGGGAGAGCGCATCGTAAGTAAGACGGGAGAGAGGCACAGTTGTCGGCACGTGAGCGAACAGGGAGACGACATGTCTGAGAACACTGCGCTTGAGCGGTGGGTGGATCAGGTGGCGCGCATGACTCGCCCGGACCGGATCCATTGGTGCGACGGTTCGGAGGAGGAGTACCACAAATTGGTGGAGGGGATGCTTCGCGATGGCACCCTGATCCGCCTCAACCAGAAAAGCTACCCGGGATGCTACTTGCACCGAAGCGATCCAACGGACGTTGCCCGGACCGAGCACCTGACGTTCATCTGCACGACGCACAAAGAGGATGCCGGGCCCACGAATAACTGGATGGGGCCAAGGGAGGGCCGCGAGCACGTTGAACCGCTCTTTGAGGGCAGCATGAAGGGGCGGACGATGTTCGTCGTGCCCTATATCATGGGACCCGCCACCTCGCCCTACAGCGGGCTTGGCGTAGAGGTGACGGACAGCCCCTACGTCGTCGCCAATATGCGGCTCATGACCCGCATGGGCAAGGTCGCCCTTGACCGGCTGGGTGAATCGGGCAACTTTGTCGCGGGCCTTCACTCGCTCGGGGACTTGAGTCCAGACCGCCGCTTCATCCTCCACTTTCCCGAGCAGCGCCTCATCTGGAGCATCGGCTCGGGCTATGGGGGCAACGCCCTGCTGGGCAAGAAGTGCCATGCCCTCCGCATTGCCAGTTGGATGGCGCGAGAGGAGGGGTGGCTGGCTGAGCATACCCTCATCATGGGGCTGGAAGACCCGACAGGGCAGGTCACATATATTGTCGCGGCCTTTCCCAGCGCCTGCGGCAAGACCAATCTCGCCATGCTGGTTTCCTCTCTGGAGCACTTGGGCTACAGGGTGTGGACCCTGGGTGATGACATCGCGTGGATGCACATCGGGCCCGATGGTCGCCTTAGGGCCATCAACCCGGAGGCCGGATTTTTCGGGGTCGCCCCCGGCACCAGCCCTAAGACGAATCCCAACATGATGACTGCCATCCGTCAGAATACGATTTTCACAAACGTGGCCGTCACTCCACAAGGCGAACCGTGGTGGGAGGGGAAGGACCCGACTCCGCCCGACGGCCTCGTCGATTGGCGAGGAAACCGCTGGACACCGGGGAAGGAGAAGGCGGCCCACCCCAATTCGCGCTTCACGGTTCACGCCGGGCAGTGTCCGTCGATCTCTCCGCGTTGGGAGGACCCGGAGGGTGTTCCGATTTCGGCGATCATCTTCGGGGGGCGCCGCGCCCGTGTGGCGCCACTGGTTTACCAATCGTACAGTTGGCAGCACGGGGTCTTTGTCGGGGCTGGCATGGCCTCCGAGACGACGGCTGCTGCCACGGGGGCTGTGGGTGTCCCCCGTCGTGACCCGATGGCGATGATCCCGTTCTGTGGCTACAACATGGCCGATTACTTCGGTCACTGGCTCGCTATGGGATCCCGCGCGTCGAATCCTCCTTCCATCTTCCACGTCAACTGGTTTCGGACGGATGAGAAAGGCAGCTTCCTCTGGCCGGGCTTCGGGGAAAACATCCGAGTCCTGAGGTGGATCCTGGAGCGGGTGCGCGGCCAAGGCAAAGGGGTCGAAACCCCGATCGGGTTCATTCCCACGCCTGACGCCCTGGAGCTGGATGGGCTTAAGCTGCCACCCGGCACCATGGAGGAGCTCTTGCGCATCGATCGCGACGCCTGGTCCAGAGAGGCGCAAGAACAGGCCCTGTTCTTCGGGCAGTTCGGGGAGCGCCTGCCGGCGGCGATCTGGCAAGAGCACAAGAGCCTCTCCCAGCGACTCAACCACGTCAGCACCGCCGTCAGCCCCGTCGAGACACCCCGATCACGGTAGCCGCCGACTCTCACCGATCCCGCTTGGGACATGCCCAATCACCCCTGCCTTTTCGCTCTGGGGATGGCGGGCTGAGGCGGTCCTCCGGGCGCGAAAGTGCCCCGCAGGCCTGAGAAATCCTCCGGGACGTCATTACTGGATTCCACGCGGTTTGAGAGACAATGGAAGAGCGACTTGTCGCCATCACGCTCCATCGGATCGCCGGCGAGCTGGTCTGCGGCGCGGTGATTCTGACCAGGCAACCGGATCGCTCCTGGTGGGGCAAATGCCAGAAATGTGGAGAAGAGTTCCGGCTGGAGCCCGACGCGCGGTTCGAGGGGCAGGTTCGGGCGATGAGGAACTAGTGCCTGCCCAATTAACTTCGCCTAGCGGCGTTGCTGGCCCCCGGGGCACTCCCTGCGACGTACCTGACAACGTACGTCTCGGTCGGCCCCGTGAGCCGCGCCTTGCTATGCTCGTTTCTTGGCCCGGCACAGTCCTTTCCGACGTAGGGCGAGAAAGTTGGAACGGGACTCACCGATGCTGAACGTCGAGCTGAAGGCGCGCTGTCAGGATCTCGGAAGGCTCCGCGAGACCTGCATATCGCTAGGCGCGGAGGGTCAGGAGCCAGACAGGCAACTCGACACCTACTTCAAGGTTCCGCACGGCCGTCTGAAGCTCAGGGAATCGTTGCTGTCGGGCGCAGAACTCATCTTCTATATCCGAGCGGATGTCGCAGGCGCAAGGGAAAGCCACTACGAGACCTGCCCGGTGGAGGCGGCCGAAGGGCTCAAGGCGGTCCTCACGAAGGCTCTCGGCGTCCGGGCGGTTGTGGCCAAGCGTCGTGAGGTGTTTGTGATCGGGAATGTGCGAATCCACCTCGACAAGGTCCAAGACCTGGGGACCTTCGTCGAGCTGGAAGGAATCGTTGATGACCCGGCGGAGCTCACGGAGGTCGCGGACGAGGTCCAGCGACTGGGGCAGGCGCTCGGGGTCGAGGATCGATCGCTCATCAAGGAGTCGTACGCAGACCTGATTGGTGTTGCGGAGGAAGGGCGGGCGGCTCGCTCCCGTTAATCAGAGCCCGCGAGGCAGCGCCGATGGAATATCGTAGACTAGGGCGAACAGGGGTTCAGGTCTCGGAGATCGGCTTTGGGGCCTGGGGGATAGGGAAAGGATGGTGGGGCGAGACAGACGACAACCTCTCAGTCCTGGCCCTGACACGGGCGCTGGAGCTAGGCGTTACCTTTATTGACACCGCCTACGCCTATGGCAACGGGCACAGCGAGCGGCTGATCGCAAGGGCCTTCAGGCAGGCTGGGCGGCGAGTGTGTGTTGCCACCAAGGTTCCATTGAAGACCGCCGGGTGGCCGCCGAAGCCGGGCGTCAGGGCACGCGAGGCCTTTCCCGCCGACTGGATCATCGAGCACACGGAGCAGAGCCTCCGCAATCTGGAAACGGATTGTCTGGACGTGCAGCAGCTCCACATCTGGCGCGACGAGTGGGTTGACGAAACCGAGTGGCAAGAGGCAGTGCAGAAGCTCAGGCGGCAGGGAAAGATCCGGTTCTTTGGCGTCTCGATCATGGATCATCAGCCCGAAAGCGCCCTCAAGCTGGTCCGCTCAGGGCTGGCCGACACACTCCAAGTGATCTACAACATCTTCGACCAGTCGCCTGCCGACGTCCTGTTCCCCCTTTGCCAGGAGCTCGACGTCGGTGTCATCGTCAGGGTCCCATTCGACGAGGGGGGCCTGGCCGGCCAGCTCACGCCGCAGACGGTCTTCCCGCAAGGCTCGATTCAGGAGTACTATTTTCGGGGGAACAGGCTTCGCGAAACCTGTGAGCGCGTCGATCGACTCCGATTGCTTCTACCCAAAGGGATGACAACGCTTGCACCCCTCGCCCTCAAGTTCTGCCTGAGCCATCCCGCGGTCTCGACGGTGATTCCGGGGATGCGCCGGCCCGAGCATGCGGAGACCAACTGCGCGGCCTCCGACGGGAAGCCGCTATCGCCGGATCTGCTGGCAACACTAAAGACCCACGCTTGGCCCAGGAACTTTTATCAGTGAGACGGAACGCCCCAGGCAGTAGAGATATATCGCTGGGACCTCAACGTGTCAGAGGCGGCACTCGCACGTGTATTACAAGACTCACAGCGTCAAATGCCTTTTGGCGCTCCGATAGTTTCCAGAAGGTAAAAAGGACTTGACAGGCGCCGGAGTGATGGTATATAGACGATATAAATGATAGACAGAGTGGACTATAGCGATGCTTTCAAAGAAAGCCAAGTACGGATTGACGGCGTTATTACTGCTCGCCAAGGAATACGGTGAAGGGCCAATCCTGATTTCGGATATGGCTCAAAGAGAGGGTATTCCAAAGAAATTCTTGGAGCTTATTCTGCTCGACCTAAAAAAGCAGGGTGTCCTTCAGAGCAAGAAAGGCAGGGGCGGCGGGTACTTCCTGAGTAAAGCTCCCGAGAGGATCACCGTGGGTCATATCATAAGGGCACTTGACGGACCACTTGCGCCCTTACCATGCGTGAGCCAGACGGCCTATTTGAAGTGCGAGGAGTGTAAGGACGAAACAACATGTGGGATACGGATCGTCATGAAAGAGGTCCGTGACGCCACCGCGAGGATATTGGATGGCACGAGTTTGGCTGACGTTCTTGACCGGGTTGAAAGGATGGTAAAGTTGACAAAAGAGGCTTCGGCATACGCGATCTAATTTTTTTGGAGCTATTAGACTAGCAACTCGATAGGGTATATTCTATAAACGAAATTTGACGCTAACTCAAGGAGGGAAAGACGAATGCTCTTGAAAAAAGGCAATCGCCCCCTGGCAGTCCTTATCATCACCCTCGGGCTTTTCCTGCCTGCGGTGGCGCATGCGGACATCACATTGCTGAATGTATCCTACGACCCGACGCGGGAACTCTATCAGGACTTCAATGTCGCTTTCGCCAAGTATTGGCAGGCGAAGACCGGTGAGAAAGTCACCATCCAGCAGTCCCATGGGGGGTCGAGCAAGCAGGCTAGAGCCGTCATCGACGGCCTGGAAGCCGACGTCGTGACGCTTGCGCTGGCTTACGATATCGACGCGATCCACGAAAAGGCGAACCTGATCCCCAAGAACTGGCAAACTCGCCTCCCCCATAACAGTTCGCCCTATACCTCAACCATCGTCTTCCTGGTGCGCAAGGGAAATCCCAAGGCGATCAAAGATTGGGACGACCTGGTGAAGCCGAACGTCTCGGTCATCACCCCCAATCCCAAAACTTCTGGCGGCGCGCGCTGGAACTACCTGGCGGCGTGGGGCTATGCGCTCAAGAGATACGGTGGTGATGAGGGCCGGGCCCGGGACTTCGTGGCACGCCTCTACAAGAACGTACCCGTTTTGGATTCGGGCGCCCGCGGCTCCACGACGACCTTTGTGCAACGCGCCATCGGTGATGTGTTGATCGCATGGGAGAACGAGGCCTTCCTCGCCCTCGGCGAATTGGGCAAGGACAAGCTCGAAATCGTCGTACCCTCAGTCAGCATCCTCGCCGAGCCGCCGGTGAGCATTGTGGACAAGGTGGTAGACAAGCGCGGCACGCGGGGCGTCGCCCAGGCATATTTGGAATACCTCTACTCCCCGGGAGGCCAGGAGATCGCGGCCAAGCATTACTACCGCCCCCGCCTGGCCTCGGTGGCGGCCAAGCACGGAAAGCAGTTCCCCAAGGTGAAGCTATTTACAATTGATGAGGTGTTTGGCGGCTGGCAGCGGGCGCAAAAGACGCACTTTGCCGATCGTGGCGCCTTCGACCAGATCTACCAACCCAGCCGGTAGCTGGCATTTATCGGAGGAGCATGGCGGAGGCGATCAACGGAGCTCTAAGCGCCTCCGCTAGCGCGAGACCGACGCCAAGGAGTGAGCCAATGGCCGTATCACTCAAGCGCCGCCACGTCCTGCCAGGCTTCGGCCTAGCTATGGGCTTCACCCTGCTCTATCTGAGCCTGATCGTGCTGATCCCGCTGTCTGGGGCTTTCCTGAAGACGGCCACGCTGAGTTGGGCTCAATTTTGGTCGACGGTAACCGAGCCGCGCGTGCTGGCCTCTTACCGGCTTACGTTCGCAACCTCGTTGATCGGAGCCCTGATTAACGCGGTGTTCGGCCTGCTGGCCGCGTGGGTGCTGGTGCGGTACCACTTTCCAGGCAAGCGCATTGTGGACGCGTTGGTGGACCTGCCCTTCGCTCTGCCGACCGCTGTGGCGGGGATCACCCTCACCACCGTCTTCGCCGGTAACGGGTGGATCGGCCAGCACCTTGAACCGCTGGGGATCAAGGTCGCGTTCACGCCGCTAGGGGTGGTGATCGCGCTCACGTTCATCGGACTGCCCTTTGTGGTGCGAACGGTGCAACCAGTGCTCCAGGATCTGGACGTGGAGATCGAGGAGGCCGCGACCAGCCTTGGGGCCAACCGTTGGCAGACCTTTACGCGGGTCATTCTTCCGGGCGTGTTGCCGGCCCTGCTGACCGGCTTTACCCTGGCCTTCGCACGGGCGCTGGGCGAGTACGGCTCGGTCGTCTTCATCTCGGGGAACATGCCGATGCGCACCGAGATCACGACGTTGTTGATCATCACCAAACTGGAGCAGTACGACTACGCCGGCGCCACGGCTATTGCGGTGGTCATGCTCGTGTCGTCCTTTGTACTCCTGCTGTTCGTCAACCTGCTGCAGTGGTTGGGTAACAAGCGCTACGCGTGAGGGTCGCTGTTGGGACGAACAGGAACCGCGAGCCAGCGACGGGAGCGCGCACTCCCGAGCCGACGAATGAAGTAAGGAGGAAAGCCGATGGCAGAACCTATCGTTTTAAGGCGCGCGCCGGCATCCATCACTCGAACGCAGGCCACCACAGAGCCAGCGATCGTTCGCTGGACTTTGATCGGCACGGCGTTAGCGTTCCTCGGGCTGTTCCTCGTCGTGCCGCTGGCTGCGGTGTTTGCCCACGCCTTGCAGAAGGGCGTAGCGGCCTACTTTGAATCACTCCGCGAGCCGAACGCATTGGCCGCCATCCGCTTAACCCTGTTGACTGCGGCCATCGCCGTGCCTCTGAATCTGGTCTTTGGCGTGGCTGCGGCATGGGCGATCGCCAAGTTCGAGTTTATCGGCAAACACGTGCTGATCACGCTGATCGATTTGCCTTTTGCCGTTTCACCCGTGATCTCCGGACTGATCTATGTGCTGCTCTTCGGCTTGCAGGGTCTCCTCGGACCGTGGTTGGCCGAGCACGACATCAAGATCATCTTTGCTGTGCCCGGCATCGTGCTGGCCACCATCTTCGTGACCTCTCCCTTCGTAGCTCGCGAGCTGATTCCCCTCATGCAGGCCCAGGGAGCCGAGGAAGAAGAGGCTGCCCGCGTGCTCGGCGCCAATGGTTGGCAGACATTCTTCCGTGTCACCCTGCCGAATATCAAATGGGGCTTACTGTACGGGGTGATCCTGTTGAATGCGCGAGCAATGGGCGAATTCGGCGCTGTGTCGGTGGTGTCGGGCCACGTGCGAGGACTGACCAACACGATACCGCTGCACGTGGAGATTTTATACAATGAATACAACTTCGCCGCCGCATTCGCCGTGGCCTCGCTGCTGGCGATGCTGGCCTTAGTCACGCTGGCCGCCAAGAGCTTTGTGGAGTGGAAATCCCAACGCCGGTTCACGGCTGGGGAAAGTCATGCCGGTCGAGGAGAAGTGCGATGAGCATCGAGATCCGTCAAATCACCAAGACCTTCGGCGATTTTGCCGCGCTCAAAGACGTCAGCCTCAGGGTGCCGACGGGCGAGCTGATCGCCCTGCTCGGGCCATCCGGATCGGGCAAGACCACGCTGCTGCGGATCATTGCGGGCCTGGATGCAGCCGACAGCGGCACGGTCCTGTTCCACGGCGAGGACGCCACGAGCCAAAGCGTCCGTGATCGGCAGGTCGGATTTGTGTTCCAGCACT
>JBGQIR010000080.1:0-7951 GCA_041498535.1 Methylomirabilis sp. (SeqCode) | reverse complement strand
CTTCCAGTTCCGCTGCGTGCGTCAAGACATCCGATGTGATTCTGAGGTTGAGGTCATCATGAAGGCGTTGCATGAACAGGCTTGTAGCCCGTTGGCTCACCGCTTCCACAACCGTGAGCACCAGCCCAAGCAGCAGCCACGGCAAGACCGTGGTGATCTCCTTGGTGTTGTTCGCCAAGGCGCCGACCGCAGCATTGATCAGGCCACGCACGGTGAGCGCAAGCCCGGCCGGGATACTGGCACGGCCAAGCGAGACCATGATCACGCCCGAGGTTAGAGATACATTGGCCGACCAACTGAGTTTCAACGCCCAAGCGGCGTTGAGCAAGAGGCCTCGGATGTCCGTATTCAATGAATCCTCCGACGACGAACCCACATCACTGCATATGCTCTACTGACGTAAGCTCTTACCACGCCAAGCTGAAACCGATGGAAGAGTTTCCCCCCTTCGAATCGCTTACGACGCAACGCCACATTCGCGCGAATACCCGCGCCAATTCACGGAGAAGCTAGTATCGTTCCGACTTGTTGCGGCTAATCGGCGACAGGAGTCCCGCCATGAACTATCGCTTTCCCTAGTCCCACCCTTTCGGCGTACAGAGTTGGAACGGCGCTAGCAAAGACAGTACGGACGGGCGAAACAAGGGAGGGACCGACGCAGGAACTCTCCGGCGGAGAGCCACTGACAAAGATGTCGGAAGGAGTTGCGTTGTCCCTTCCATCTCTTCAAGTCAGCGCACATCGCTTCCGCCTTATATCAAAGTGCTACGACAAAGGCAAGGGGTTTTGCACATGCGCAGGAAGGTGTTTCAGTCGATCTCAGGGGGTCTGGGAAACGAACTCTTGTCCGCGGATGGCCTGAGGGGGGTGAATGAGACCCTTCCCTATGAAATAGCCCTTGCGATAACGAATGCGGCGGCGGCGGCGAGGCCGCCGATAAGCATGGTTTGGAGCGCACCGCGCAGAGGCGCCGTGCCCGTGAAACGGCCTTTAATATAGCCAAACGCCGCTAACGCTGCAATGGTGACCGCCACTGAAAAGAGCAGCGCGATCTGCGCGGCGGAGAAGATCATATACGGCCCTAGCGGGATGAAACCCCCGGCGATGTAGGCGCCGGCGATGGTAAGCGCGCTCATGAGGGCGCGCTTCGGGTCAGGCTTCTCAAGGCCCAATTCAAAGCGCATCATGAAATCGATCCACGCCTCTGGGCGACTGCACAACGCCTCAACAACGGGGGCGCTTTCTTCCTCTGTGAGGCCATAGGATCGAAACACCTCCATCACCTCTGTTCTCTCTTGAGCGGGCCTCTCGCTCACTTCCAGTTGCTCGCGTAACCGCTCGGAGGCGTAATGCTCCGCATCGTTCTTGGCTGCGAGGTAGCCCCCCAGCCCCATAGCGATTGAACCCGCCGCGATCTCCGCCAGCCCCGCAGCCACAATGATGCCGGTAGAGGCTACGGCGCCGGTGAGCCCCGCGGCGAGCGCGAAGGGAACCGTCAACCCATCCGACATCCCAATGACGACATCTCTGACGATCTCGCTACCGGTGAAGTGCCGTTCCATGTGCGGCGTCTGTGGCATTCCTTCCCCCTTCTACGCCTCTCTTGCACCCTGTCTATCGGACGCCAGAAAGGATGCAAGCAAGACTGCAATGTCAATTGACAACTCGCAATGCATATGCAATCGTATATGCGTGTATGCGATACGCTTTGCGGTCTCTGTTGTGAAGGACTTGAAAAGACTTTCGCCATATCATCGCAACATCATCCTCGAAGCGATGACAACGTGCTTGTCTCACGAGCCTACATCGCCAGCGAAGCACAGAAGGCTCTTGGTCAACCTGACACCGCCTTGGGATACCGTGCCGCCGGTCTGGGAATTGCGAGTAGGGGACTACCGAGTGTTTTACGATGTCTCGGAGGCTGAACAGACAGTCGATGTCCGGGCAATTCGGAAAAAGCCTCCAGGCAGGAGGACGGAGGAGATTCTGTGAAAACTGTTCCAGTCCGCGATCTACAGAAAAAGCTGAAACAATGCATCGACGAAGCGCAAGAAGACCGCGTGGTCATCACCCGTCGAGGAAAGCCTGCCGCGCTCCTTCTTGGGGTTGAGGGCAAGGACTGGGAAACCGTCATTCTCGAGACCGACCCCATCTTCTGGAAGCTCATCCAAGAACGCCGCAAAGAACCCACCATCTCTATCAAGGAGCTGAAAGCCCGCCTTAACCGAAAGCGCTGAGCATTTTTTATCCGGGGTGCCAAGAACCTCTCCTGGTACTTGCCAACCCAGAAGCTATTTGCTTGAAGGAAGCAAACAACAAAGGCCCCGTTAGGTAGACGTCACACCTCAACCGTCGAGCTTGCCCATTCCTGAGCTGAGCCGCTTCCTCCTTAGGGACCAGAAGATTCGGCGACGATGCAGATTCTGCAGTTCGGTTCTTTCTCATCATCTCCCCCCGAGTCCTATTGCCGTCTGCACTGCTGCGCTCTGCTAATGATTGCTGACCAGCCATATGTAACCGAAACAGTACCTTAGATTTGCGCGTCCGGCACAACCCCATCAGACTAAGAGGCTAGATGTTAGTGGGGAGGGCTTCACCGGCGGAGCCGCTCATCGCCTTCTCTGAGGCCTCGGTGAGGGCCTTGACGTGCCGTCGGTCCGCGGTGAAGATCCGGTAGTGGGCCACCTTGGGCGGGATATCGCGGAACAGCTCCTTGAGCGGCCTGGGCGAGACCTCCCCGGTTGCCGGATTATACATGAAGATCTTCTTGCTTCCCTCGGCCAGGGGGTTGATGGGTCGAGGATCAAGCGCGGCCATGTCCACCTTGAACTCTATCCCCTGGAGCCTCTTGGGGAGATGGCGGCGGATCTCCTCTTCGAGGTGTTTTGGGGTCTGGAACCGGACCATCCGTTGGGACTCCTCGATCGTGGAGACGAAGTCATAGGCCATCTTCCACTTGATGTTTCGGCCCAAGATCTTCCCCCACTCCTCTCCCAGCGTCCGCTCGTGGCTAGCCTTGGAGCTGGCCCACTCCCGGACCCGCTCGAGCAGGAACCAGTCGGTCAACTCCAGGTACCGGTCCAACTCTTTGTAGGGATTGTATGGCGCAATCCGCGCCATCGTCTCCTTGAAGACCTCCTGCAGATGCAGATCAATGGCCCGGGTCGTCCGGTGATGATAGACATGGGCGTAAAGGGCAAGCTTGGCGTTCAGGAACCGGATGAGGGCCGACTCGCCAGCCTTATGCAGGGTCAGCCCCTTCGGGGTGAAGAACGAATAGAGAAGCAGGCGCTCGATGTCGATGATATCCAGGGAAAAGCCCGTCATGTAGGCGTCGCGCTGGACGTAATCGAGGTTGTCCACCGTGTAGATCCCCGAAAAGAGCGGGCGGAGCGCCGGCAGCCAGTCGGGCAAACCTGCCGCCGAGGCGGCCTCCGGCTTCTTGATCAGAAAAGCGATGTGCTTAGGGTCGAGCCGCTCGTGGGGCTGGAACGGACCGCTCGGGCTCCGGCGGATCGCTTTGATAGTCCTGCCCAGCTTCTTCGTAATAATGGCCATTCCCAGGATCTCGTGGTTGAGCCGCTCACCACCGACGCGGAACTGCTGGAGGAAGTGGTCGTCGAAAAAGTGACCGAAGGGACCGTGACCCACGTCGTGGAGCAGCCCGGCAATCCTCAGGAGCTCTTCAATGAACGGCTCCGACGGGAGATCCCTGCCGAACGTCTCCCTCAGGCTGGAGTAGAGGTGACGGCCGAACAGACCGGCCATGTGCATGGTCCCTAACACATGCTGGAACCGACTATGTTCGCCAGACGGGTAGACCCACCAGGTGCTCTGTAGCTGGTGAATGCGGCGGAGTCGCTGGACCCAGGGGGTATCAATGATGTCTTTCTCGGTTCGCTCCGACCGATCACCCTTCGGGACGGTGAAGAGGATATAGCGGTGAATCGGGTCTGCCATCAGGGCAAGCCCCTCGTAGGGTGAGGCAAGCGGGGCATCACTTCCGATCGTATGCTGTGCGGTGGGGCGAGGTTTGGTCATTCGTAACCCGTGTTCTAAATGAGGGCGGATTCAAAAACGATGCCACGGTCCAGCATCTCGATCGCCCGAGAGAGCGTTTGCTGAAGCTCTGCAGGAAGCAGGGGGCTCTCTTCGAGCTGCCGGCACAGGTCGATCAGTCGCCGGAAGGCCCGGATCAGGTCGCCTTCGTGTCCCCCGAAACTCTGCTCCACCAGCGCCAGCCAGTCGTCCTCCCCGGACACCCAGCGATGCGTGGCGGCGAGGTAGGTGGTGTGCATAAAGACCGGACGCGGAACCTGGTACAGCCGCTGAACCTTGTCCACCTCCTGGCTCACCTCCTCCAGCATCTTGACCCGCCGACGAAGGTGGGCCTGATCCCGGAAAAACAGCTTGGCAACGAGGCCCTCGGTTGGTCGCGGCTCTTCCAAGAAGCATGACAAAAGGGCCGCCAGCTCCTCCCGCGAGAGCCCTTGAAGGAGACCGGAAAAGGCAACCCTGGCCACCAGGAGCTCGTTATCGTGCCGGAGCGATGCGATCAGGCTGCCCTCCGGGCTCAACCGCCCGTCTTCGAGATAGCCGAAATGTTGGAGGACCGCGACGACCTGTAGGAACTGCTCCCAGTAGGAATCCTGAAGGTGCTGCAGTGTCTTGCGATGACTCTCCAGCACCTGTCCCAGTCGTCTCGACTGCTTGAGCTGCCTCTCCCTCATCGCCCGTTCGGGACAGCGGTGGCAGGGCATTTGGGAAAGGGAGAGCGTCATCGCGTCGAGCTTCGCCCTTCTCTCTTCCGTGGACTCGCCCCAGAAGAATGCCAGAGAGGAGTTCGGTCGCCTGTCACTGCTCCGGCTTCTCCCCCGTCCGCGGCGGGCCCGCGCCGTCGCCACCCGCAGATTCCTGAGCCGCTCCCGCTCCTGCTCCACACCGGCGCGCCGGTCCCGGTACTCGATCAAGGTTGCCAGGTCGCAGCAAGGCGACGCCATTCCCTCGGCCTCCGCCATCCGCCGGATCAGCCGTTCCTGTTCCATCCTGATCGTTTCGATCTTCCGACGGTTCTGGAATTGGCCGAAGCTCTTTTCGATCGTCTTGCGGATCGCCTCCGGTTCTCGGTGCGCTTCGATCAGGAGGGCGGCACTGCTGTACCCGATCCGGAATCGGCTCTCGATCGGCTCCGGTGCGCCCTGTACCAGGCGGACTCCGTCCTCGGCGGCCTCAGGCGATTCAAGCGCCAGGAGGCACGTCCCCTCGGGATCGATTCCGCGCCGTCCCGCCCGCCCGGCCATCTGAGTCAGCTCCCCCACCGTCAGGCCTCGGAACCCAAGATCGCTTCGCTTCCGCAACCCTCCGATCACCACGCTTTTGGCCGGCATGTGGATCCCCAGGCTCATCGTCTCCGTAGCGAAGACCACCTGGACCAGCCCCCGCTCGAACAGGACCTCGGTGAGGCGCTTCAGCGCAGGCAGGATGCCTGCGTGGTGCAGGCCTATACCGCGACGGAGCCCATCCAGGATCAGCCGATTCAGGTCGCTCTCGGGAACTATGCTCGGATAGTCGAGACGCGTTCGCCGGATCGCCTCCTCCACCTCTTCGCTTCTGTCGGGATCCAGAAGCGGCTCCTTCCGGTCCAAGAAGCGTGAGAGGGCGCGCTCGCACCCGTTTCGACTGAAGATAAAGTAGATGGCGGGCAGCCAGCGGCGAGCCTGCAACACCTTGATGGCCACACCCACATCCAGAGGGCTACGGCGGAAGGGACGATGCCCGCGATGCCGATGGCGCTCCCATGGGCGGACGATCCGCTCATCAGAGGAGCCGCGGGCTGCGGACAGCCTCCGCAGGATCCGCTGGGCCGAAGCCGGCTCGGCCGGCCAGAGTTGCCCGTCCTTATCGCAGAGGAGGTACTGGAGGGGAACCGGCCTCTCCGGATGGTGAATGGCCCGGATCGGACGATGCGTCTGGCTGATCCACTCGGCGATCTCGCCGATGTTGCTCACTGTGGCGGAGAGGGCGACGAGCTGGACTTCGGGGGGACAGTTGATGATGATCTCTTCCCACACCGTGCCGCGCCCTTCGTTCCCCATGTAGTGACACTCATCCAGCACCACATAGGCCAGCCCCTCGGACTGCCCCGCGTAGAACTTGTTTCGGAGGATCTCCGTGGTCATGACAACCAATGGAGCGCGGGGGTTGACCTTTACGTCGCCCGTGAGGATGCCCACCATCCCCTCCCCCCACTGACGGGTGAAATCAGCGTACTTCTGGTTGCTGAGGGCCTTGAGGGGGGTCGTGTAGGCAATGCGGTCTTGATGAGCCAGGGCGCGGTAGATGGCGAATTCGGCAATGAGGGTCTTGCCTGCGCCGGTCGGTGCGGAGACGATCACGGAGTTGCCCTCCGCGATCAACCGGATGGCTTCCTCCTGGAACGGGTCAAAGGAGAAGAGATACCGATCGCGGAACGAATCGATGAGCGCTTGCGCGTCCCGCGGAAGGGCCGCTGAAACAGGCTCGATTGAACTCTCTGCTTTTTCCATCTGTCCACGTCAACAATAACAGATCGCGCCCTCCGTTTCAACTCGCTCCCGTGGCAAGGAGGTGTTTCCCTTGCCACGGGATGGAGCCTCGTGTAATCTATTGTTGTACAATGAGTGTAGATCGTTTCAACCGACAGTTCAAGGAGCCGAAGATGGCTGAGGAGATGACCAGAAAGCTCTTAAAGGTATTTGGCGTCGCTGTCACCGACTTCGAGGACCGATGTCGGGAACTCGCTCAGCAGGCTCGCGACGAGGCCGGTCGCGGTGGCGACCCCGCCGCCTTCCTCCCCTTGGTGGAAGGGCTGGTTCGATCGACCCTCGAGGTCACGAGACGGTGGATGGAGGTCACGCAGTTCATCGTCGAGCAGCACAACCGTACCTGCACTGAAGTACTCGGCCTCCTGGATGAGTTGAAAGAGCGGAAGGGTCTTGCACCGTGACAGAGGGACAGACGTCAGGGGATGAGGCGGTCAGGGAGCAGGTCCGTGCAGCGGTGGAGGCGATCGAGGGGGCGCTGCGAGGGATCGTGAGCTTCCTCACCCCGTTGAAGCCGACCCTTCGGAACGAGCTCATCCAGCTCCTTGGCAAGCATGTAGACCAGGCCAGGACTGCCAAGGAGTCACTGGAAAGGCTCCTCGCGGATCTGGAACGACAGGAGGGGAGTTGAACCCGCCGCGGACGGTAGCCGATCTCCTGCAGTTCTTCGCCGCCTTCGAACAGCGCGCCCTCGATCTCTACCGCCATTTCGCTCAGGCCTTCGCCGGGCACCCTGAAGCCGGGAACATCTGGCGAGCGATGTCGGATGCTGAGGCGGGACATTTCGCGATCCTCCGCTTGGCCGAAGATCGACTCCCGCCGGGGCATGCCGCGGCAGAGCCGAGCCCCCGCTTCGACGAAGATCATCTCGCTCAGTGGAAGTCCAGACTCGAGCAACTCGATGCGGTGGGAAGGCAACCCGGGCTTTCCCCGGCCGAGGCGGCAGACGTCACCTTGACGTGGGAGCTGGAGGAACTGCCCCGGCTGCTTACCCTTCTGTCCACCCTGCCAGAACCTGCGCGGCGCGTCACCGCTGCAGGGTTCCTCGGGGGAGCCGAAGAGCATGTGCGCTGCCTGAGGGAGCTGTTGAAGGCGGTGGGAAGGGACTCGCGCCTGCCAGAGGTCTCGCGGTTGGAGGAGTCGGTGGCCCGCCTGAGACGTCTCGCCGCCGGGTAGCGCTGCAGGCGACGACCCAAGCCATGAAAACGACCATCGAGCGCTTTAAGGACCAGCGTGTGATCATCCATATGGCGGCCAACTGGCGCATCGTCGGGACGGTCATCACGCTAGAGGATGATGTCGTTGAACTCGCCGATGATGAGGGCGCCTCCATCTTCGTGAACATGGCCTCGATCGTCGCCATCGAGCCG
>JBGQIR010000079.1:0-7965 GCA_041498535.1 Methylomirabilis sp. (SeqCode) | reverse complement strand
CGATGACCTCCTCCAGCCGTTCTGGTCGGAGGCGCCGCAGCAGATCGCGCATCCCCGACGATTCCAGTTGGAACGTGCCGAAGCTGCGTGCCTCGCTTAACAGTTGGAAGGTCGCGGGGTCGTCGAGGGGAATCTCCTCGATCTTGAACCGCACGCCGCGACCGGACGCGATTAATTCCAGGGTGTTCGCAATCACTGTCAGGGTCCGCAGGCCCAGAAAATCGATTTTCAACAAGCCGATCTTCTCGATGGCCCCCATGGCGTACTGGGTCGTCGGCTTGCTTCCCGCCTTCGGATCCTTATAGAGGGGGACGTGTTCGATGAGGGGGTCGCCCGAGATGACGACACCTGCAGCGTGGGTTGACGCGTGGCGAGTGAGCCCTTCCAGCGATTGTGCAACCCGCCACAGCTCCTCCACCTCTGGCCGGCTCCGAACCGCCTCGGCCAGCGGCGGGCTTTCGGCGATCGCTTCGTCCAACCTGATGTTCAGCCGGTTCGGGACGAGTTTGGCGATCTTGTCAACGTCGGAATAGGGCATCCCGAGGCCCCGCCCGACATCCCTGATGACCGCCTTGGCTCCCATCGTCCCGAAGGTGATGATCTGGGCCACGTTGTCGGCGCCGTACTTCTTCGTCACATAGTCGATCACCTCATCCCGCCGGTCGTCGCTGAAGTCAATGTCCATGTCCGGCATGCTGATCCGTTCAGGGTTCAGGAACCGTTCGAAAATCAGTCCGTACCTGAGTGGATCGATGTTGGTGATGCCGAGGCAGTAGGCGACCAGGGAGGCGGCTGCGGACCCGCGGCCCGGACCTACAGAGATCCCATGGTCCTTGGCGAATTTGATGAAGTCCCAGACCACCAGGAAGTACCCGGCGAACCCCGTCTGTTGAATGACACCCAGCTCGTAGGTGAGGCGGCCCTCCGCGTCGGCATTCGCAGCCGGATATCGGACCTTCAGTCCCTCCCTGGCCAGATGAGCCAGATACGTCTCGAGCGTGTACCCCTCCGGCACCTGGCACTTTGGCAAGCGAAGCTGGCCGAACTGAAGCTGGAGGTTGCACCGCTCAGCTACGGCGATGGTATTCTTGGCGGCCTCTGGTAGGTCGGCAAAGACCCGCTTCATCTCCTCCGCCGACTTGAAGTAGAACTGGTCGGTGGAGAAGCGCCATCGCTCCTTATCCTTGATCGTCTTTCCGGTCTGAATGCAGAGGAGGACCTCGTGAGCGCGTGCGTCCTCCTTGGCGGGATAGTGAAGGTCGTTCGTACCGACGATCGGCAGCTCCAAGGCCTTGGCGAGTCGGAGAATCCCGTCGTTGACCCGTTTCTGCTCTGCCATCCCGTGATCCTGGACCTCCAGGAAATAGTTCTCCCGGCCCAACACCTCGGTATACCAGCCGGCAATCTCCTTAGCCCGACCTTCGTCGCCATCCAGCAATGCCTTGGCCACCTCGCAGTTGAGACAGCCGGAAAGGGCGATCAGTCCCCGACTATGCTGGGCAAACAGCTCTCGGTCGATTCGAGGCTTGTAGTAGAATCCTTCCAGATAGCCAGCGGAGACCAGCTTGATGAGGTTCTTGTAGCCCGCCACGTCTTTGGCCAGAAGCGTGATGTGGCTGGCGCCCTCATAGCTGCTGTCCTGGTTCGACTTCTCGAACCGGCTCCCAGGAGCGATGTACATCTCGCAGCCGATGATCGGCTTCACACCCTCCTTCATCGCGAGGGTGTAGAAGTCGATCGCGCCGAAGAGGTTCCCGTGATCAGTGACGGCCAGGGCCGGCATCCGGTGTTCCTTGGCTTTGGCGACCAGCGTCTCCAATGCGCACGCCCCGTCCAACAGGCTATATTGGCTGTGGACGTGCAGGTGGACAAAATCGGAATGGTGCATGACACCTCCGAGAGAGCGAGGGTCTAGGAACTAGGGTACAGGGTATAGGGGCTAGGGTTTAGGGTTGAATGATCTTTGCTCTTCACTCTACCCTCTACCCTGTTTTTCCTAGGCAAGGATGTCATGAATCTCAGCCTCGTTCATCCGGATAATATCAGATGGCTTGATCCGGAGCATCACGTTGTGACTGCCGCCGCCAGCGTAGGCTTCTGCAAGCACGGCAGCCTTCGCATCGACGATCATATGGATCTTTTGCTTGAGCCCGATCGGAGGCGTCCCTCCGGCCGGGTAGCCGGTTGCGTCCAGCACGACATCGGGTTTGGCCAGCCGCCAGCCGTCGATCCCTGTAACCTGTGCGAGCTTCTTTATGTCAATTCTGCCGGTCCCTGGTGCGACAACCAGCACGATCGATCCGTTCTTCGCCTGAAACAAGATCGACTTGATCACGACATCGATCGGGACCCCGAGCGCCTCCGCGGCCATCCCTGCCGTCGTGGTCTCTCTGCCGACTGAAATCAGCTCGGCGTTAATTCTTTCCTTTGCCAGATACTCTTCCAGCCTCATTGGGCCCTCAGTGATTGGTCACTCCCACTCGATGGTGCTGGGGGGTTTCGAGGAGATGTCGTAGACGACACGGTTGACGCCCTTCACCTCGCTGACGATCCGGCTGCCGATCGCCTGGAGCAGGTCGTGGGGAAGGCGGGCCCAGTCGGCCGTCATTCCGTCGAGGCTGGTGACGGCACGGATGGCGATGACATGCTCATATGTCCGCTCATCGCCCATGACCCCCACGGTCTTGATCGGCAGCAGGACGGCAAATGCCTGCCACAACGCATGGTCCAGCTTCGCCTTCGCGATTTCCTCTTCGACGATGGCATCGGCCTGTCGGAGCAGATCCAGCCGCGCCCTCGTCACCTCGCCAATGATCCGGACGCCCAAGCCAGGCCCAGGAAATGGCTGGCGCCAAAGGATCGCCTCCGGCAACCCGAGTTCCTTTCCCAGCTCCCGCACCTCATCCTTGAACAGCTCTCGGAGCGGCTCGATCAACTGAAAGTCGAATTGCTCCGGCAGGCCCCCGACGTTGTGGTGCGATTTGATGGTGACCGAAGGACCGTGGACCGACACGCTCTCGATGACGTCCGGGTAGAGCGTGCCCTGCGCCAGGTACTGGAATCGCCCCAACCTCCGCGACTCCTCCTCGAAGACGGCGATGAACTCGCCCCCGATGATCTTCCGTTTCTCCTCCGGGTCAATAATCCCTTTGAGTCGAGTGAGGAACCGCTCCTCCGCGTCTACCGAGATCAGGTTCAGGCCCAGGTGCTCGCCAAAGGTTCGCCGAACCTCGGCTCCTTCCCCCTTCCGAAGCAGCCCGTTATCGACGAAGACGCAGGTCAGTCGAGGGCCGATCGCCCGGTGGATCAGGAGCGCCGTCACCGAAGAATCGACTCCTCCACTCAAGGCACAAAGGACCCGGCCATCCCCCACTTCGTGTCGGATCTTTTCGACGGCCATCTCGGCGAAGGAATGCATCTCCCAGTTCGGCACGCAGCCGCACACCTTGAACAGGAAGTTCCCGAGGATCTCCTTCCCCCTGTCAGTGTGGGCCACTTCGGGATGAAACTGCACAGCGAAGACGGGCTGCTGCCGGTGACGGATGGCGGCAAAAGGCGCATTCGCCGTGTGGGCCAGGCGTCGGAATGAATCGGGCATCTCTTCGAGTTTGTCTCCGTGGCTCATCCAGACCGTAAGCGCACCGGTGACGCCTGAAAAGAGATCGGTGGCGTCGTCGATCGCGAGCTCGGCCCGGCCATACTCTCGGCGGGCCGCCCGCGCTGTGGCAGCGCCGTAAAAGTTGCCGATGACGCCCATCCCGTAGCAGATCCCCAGGACGGGCGCGCCAAGCCCGATCACCTCGCGGTGGCAGAGGGGTGCATTGGGCTGGTAGACACTGGCGGGGCTTCCGGAGAGGATGATCCCTTTCGGGTCGAACCCCTTCACGTCTTCGAGTGGCATGTTGAAGGGGTGGATCTCGCAATAGACCCCGAGCTCGCGGATTCGACGGGCGATGAGCTGGGTGTACTGCGACCCGAAGTCAAGGATCAGAATCTTATCCATTGGGGGGCTCGGAGGGAGGAAACAGCTAAGCGTTCAAGCTATTCAGCTATCCGCCAAAAAGTAATGAGGACTGAGTAGGAGTATTAACTCATCCCTCATCACACACATCAGCTCTAGTCGAGCCGGTAGTTCGGAGCCTCCTTGGTGATGATGACGTCGTGGACGTGGCTTTCGCGTAACCCGGCCGCGGTGATCCGGATAAAACGGCCATTCTGACGGAGCTCTTCGATCGTGCGGCACCCGCAATAGCCCATGCCGGCCTGGAGCCCGCCGACCAGTTGGTAGATGTTGCCAGAGAGGGTGCCTTTGTAGGGGACGCGCCCCTCGATCCCCTCGGGAACCAGCTTGCTCTCCTCGGTTTCAGACTCCTGCCCGTATCGATCTCTGCCACCCCGCTGCATCGCGCCCAGGGAACCCATGCCGCGGTAGACCTTGTAGGTCCGCCCCTGAAAGATGACCAACTCGCCCGGGCTCTCCTCGGTTCCCGCCAGGAGGCCCCCGAGCATCACGGCATGTGCCCCGGCCGCGATCGCCTTGGTCATGTCGCCTGAGAACTTGATTCCACCGTCGGCAATGATCGGAATCCCGTATCTTTCGCTCACCCTGGCACATTCGGCGATGGCCGTAATCTGCGGCACCCCTGCCCCAGCCACCACCCGGCTGGTGCAGATGGACCCGGGACCGATGCCGACTTTCAGTCCATCGACCCCGACCTTGATCAGCTCCTCCGCTCCCTCGGCCGTCGCGATGTTTCCGGCGATCACCTCGGCATCCGGATAACGCCGCTTGATCATCGCCACCGTCTCCATGACCCCCGTGGTATGTCCGTGAGCGGTGTCCACCACCAGGACATCGACCGCGGCCTTGATGAGGGCATCAACCCGCTCCATCGTCTCCTCGCCCACGCCGACAGCCGCGCCCACCCGCAATCGCCCCAGCTCGTCCTTGCAGGCATTCGGGTATTTGATCTTCTTCTCGATGTCCTTGATGGTAATCAGGCCCCGGAGGTTGAAGTCATCGTCCACCACCAGGAGTTTTTCGATCCGATTCCGATGGAGGATCTCCTTCGCCTCTTCCAGGCTGGTGCCGATCGGGGCCGTGATGAGCCGTTCTTTGGTCATCACCTGCGAGATCTTCAGATCGAGCTTCGTCTCGAAACGGAGGTCCCGGTTGGTCAGAATGCCGACCAGTTTGCCGTTCTGGGTGACAGGGACCCCCGAAATGCGATACCGCTGCATCAGGTCCAGCGCCTCAGACAGCCGTTGGTCCGGCGACACCGTGATCGGATCCACGATCATGCCGCTCTCGGACTTCTTGACCTTGTCCACCTCAAGGGCTTGGCGATCAGGGGGAAACGCCCGGTGGATGATCCCTATCCCGCCCTCTTGCGCCAACGCGATCGCCATCCTGGCCTCGGTCACAGTGTCCATCGCCGCGCTGATGACAGGAATGTTGATGGTAAGACGTCTGGTGAGGTGAGTGCACACATCGACGTCTCGTGGCAGGACTTCTGACTTTGAAGGGACCAGGAGCACGTCATCAAACGTCAATCCCTCTGGAATCGAGCGATCAAGCATCTCTGCACCTCTACACATGTTCCAAGTTCCAGGTTGCGGGTTCCAGGTTAAACACTAGCTTCAGCGCGCCCTCAACATGGAACTTGGCACCTGGAGCTTGGAACTTTCTTTATTAGGCGACGCTAACACAAAACCGTGGAACGGTCAAAAAAGAAAAGGGCGTCAGATTTGCATCGCAGCCTTGGCCTCTGCAAGGGTTTCCCCCGCCACTTTCTTGGCCCTGGCGGACCCGTCCTCCAGGACCTCCTGAACGATGTCGCGGCGAGTCGCCAGTTCCTGGCGCCGCTCGTAAATCGGCCGGAGGACAGGGAGCATATGTTGCAGGAGAACGCCTTTGCAGTCCAAGCAGCCTATTGCCGCTGTCCGACAGCCCGGGTCGATAACGCTGTCCCGCTTCTCCTGTGGAGTGAATATCTTGTGCAGGTCAAAGACCGGGCACACGTCGGGATTGCCGGGATCGCTCCGACGCACCCGCGCTGGATCCGTCACCATCGGCTTGATCTTTGCGGTCACCTGCTCGGGCGAGTCAGCCAGGTAGATCGCGTTGCCGTAACTCTTGCTCATCTTGCGGCCGTCAGTGCCGGGGACCTTTGCGAACTCCGTCAGGAGCGCCTCTGGCTCGACGAAGACCTGCCCGTAGAGGTGGTTGAAGCGCCTCGCGATCTCCCGGGCCAATTCCAGGTGGGGGACCTGATCGATGCCGACCGGAACATAATTGGCCTTGTAGATGAGAATATCAGAGGCCATCAGGACCGGATACCCCAGGAATCCGTAGGTGCTGAGGTCCCTGGTCGTCAGCTCCTGTTGTTGCTCCTTGTAGGTTGGATTCCGTTCCAGCCATGGAACCGGCGTGATCATCGACAGCATCAGATGAAGCTCCGCATGCTCGTGAAGCCGGGATTGGAGGAATAGGGGCGCCTTCGAGGTGTCAAGGCCGGCAGCCAGCATGTCCAGGACCATCTCGCGAATATTCTCCCGGATATTCTTTGTCTCCGCATACTCGGTCGTCAGGGCGTGCCAGTCCGCCACGAAAAAGAAGCTCTCGTACTCTTCCTGCAATCGTCTCCAGTTGTCCAGGGCCCCGAACAGGTGGCCGAGATGAAGGCGCCCCGTCGGCCTCATCCCGCTCAAGACGCGACCCTTCACCATGGATTGTGTGCTCCCTGACCCCTTCTATGCCCCGAGCAACAGACCGGCGACGAGGGCAATGGGCGGCCAGATCAAGCGGTCCACCGCCCCGCTGAAGATCAAGACCAGCAGAATCACAAAGCCGTACCGCTCCAGCCTGCCGTATGAGGCGGCCTGGCGCGGCGGCAGAAGCCCCGCCATGACGCGCCCGCCGTCGAGCGGCAACAGAGGAAGAAGGTTAAAGATGGCCAGCGCGACGTTGATCAACACACTCCTATGCAGCATGAGATAGACCGGGGTCAGCAGTCCAAGCAGCCAGGCAGAGTCGCCGATTCCCCCGGCCCCATCGAAAAGACGAAGAGACCACGCACAAAGGGCAGCCAGGATCAGGTTCGCGCCAGGGCCCGCCGCCGCTACCCACACCATATCTCGCCTCGGATGTCGAAGGTTATCGAAGTTCACTGGGACCGGCTTGGCCCAGCCGACGGGAGAGAAGATCAGGGCCAGCGTTCCGATGGGGTCCAGGTGGGCCAAGGGGTTAAACGTCAGGCGCCCCGACAGTCGCGCGGTCGGGTCGCCCAACTTGTCAGCCACCCACCCATGCGCGTACTCGTGAAATGTCAAGGCTGCCAGGATGGCCGGCAGCCTCACACTCATGTTGAGAACGAATTGCGTCACATCGAACATGTCATTTCTATTCTTTAGAATCCATACTTGGTTGACCTGAAGCTACCGTAACAGAGGGGCACATCCTTGTCAATCCTGAAGGCCCTCCCTGGCAAACCTCCTTTTGACGAAGGACACCTCATCCTGCTTGGTGCGGAGTGTGCCGTCCAACTTCGCCGATCGTAGCGCGGCGAAAATTTTCCGGTACACGGGGCCAGGGCGGAACCCCAACCGCCGCAAGTCTTCTCCTTTGAGCAGCGGCGCGACCCTCCAAGAAGTTGTAAGGTATTCGAGGGCTGCCTTCCGCTTCAACCCCCTGTCGAGTGTGGCGAAGACCAAGACCCTGGCTGCACCCGACAGGGGATCGAGAAGTCGGGCAATCCGACTTTGGCGGGGGTCCACCGCCCGAGTCAATTGGCGCGCAGTCTTTCGGCAAGCGTCCAGGTCAGCGACGAGTGTCTCGGCGATCCTTTGGGGTGGGTTGAGCCTCCTGAGGACCGCCCCTACACTCCTCGGACGCAGAAGGTACAACATCCCCAGGAGATATCCCTCTGCTGGGGACGGCGCGTGCAGCAAAGGCAGCGAGCGGGG
>JBGQIR010000078.1:0-8016 GCA_041498535.1 Methylomirabilis sp. (SeqCode) | reverse complement strand
GCCAACGAAATTCCCGTTCATGTCGCGGACAATCCCGAACTTCGTGGCCAACACGATCTCCTGACGCCGCCCACGAATCGCCTTGCCCACCAGCTCCTCGTTCCGGCCGAGGCCATAGACGTCAGCCGTGTCAAGGAAGGTCACTCCTAGGTCCAGCGCGCGGTGAATGGTGGCGATCGACTCCTGCTCATCGCCAGGTCCGTAGAACTCGGACATCCCCATGCATCCCAGTCCCAAGGGTGACACGACGAGCCCGCTTGCACCGAGGGTTCGTGGCTTCAACTGTCCCTCCGGCCGATCGGTTGCATCTGCCTGTTACTCTCGCGCCAACTGCACCTCGATGACGGCCTCGCCGCCATCCGGCACGGTGACGTCAGCCGCATACCCCTTATAGCCAGGCATGACCATCTGGACGCGGTGCTGGCCTGGGGAGAGACGAAGCGACACGCCTATGGCGCTCTCCGCGACTGTCGCAAAGGCACCATCAAGGTAAATGGCGGTCCCTGGCGGGGTGACCTGCAATCGCAACCGCCCGTTTTCCGGACTCAGGGCGGTGTCACCCCCCGTGGACGCGACGAGGGCCCATCGAACCGGCGTGACCCTGCGGGGAGAGACCACCACCTCCGTAAAGGTCCTCTCGGTGCCGACGCGAATTTCAAGGAGATGCCGGCCGGCGGATGAGGTGATCTCCGCGATGTTCGCGAGCTCGCGTGCGTCCCCGACATACCGGTCATCAATGAAGATCTTGGCTTCTGGAGGACTGACCTCGAAGCGCAGCGAACCGTCGCCGAGTGGCGGTGGAGGCGGAAGGTTCTCTAGCGTCGGCGCCGCTGGCTGGCGATATGGGGCCGAAGGCGGCTCGGGCGGGCCAGTGTAGACCTGGACATCCGTTAGGGGGGGTTGGGAGGACGCTCCGACAGGATCGGCATACGGGTACGGGTAATCAGCGCCGGGGTAACCAGGGGAGTATGGTGCCGGATAAGCCGGATACATCGGGTAATACGGATACGGAGGGTAGTAAGAGTAGGAGGGATACGCGAATCCACCGAAGTTAAAAAAAACGGCCGAAGGGTGATGGAACCGATGGAGGCCAACAAACGGGCCTCCTAACGGATGGAGCATTGTGGCCCGAGCAACGCCGTGGTGGAGCTGATGACCGACGCCGCCGAGAGGTCCGCCGCTGAAGCGGGCGTGGACAACCCCCCCGCGAGGACTCCCGATGTGGCCTCCGCCGGCGCGCCCACCCACGCTGCGCCCCTCTGCGGGGGAGAGATGCGCTGCGACGCTTAGGCAGAGCAGGAATAAGAGCGCGTGGACCTTCGGACAGTCTTGCCTGCGCCGATGACTCATCAGCAACCCCCCGCTCAAATATACACTCCTGAGACCTAAAAAGCACGCTGAAAGGTATGGTGTGTGAGCAACCGCCTTGTTGGCGAGAAGGAATAACATTAGTTGAGCGAGAGAGGACCCGATTGCGCCAACTCAAAGGCCGGACCGCCGCCAAGAAGGCTGCCCAAAAAAGTCTGGAACACCCATAAAGGATGCGATCAATGGGGCCAGCGAGGCCGATACCATACGGGTGCACGCAGGCACCTACAGTGAAGGGGTAATCATCAACAAGCCACTGTATCTGATCGGCGACGGTCCTGACGTCGTCGCGATCGATCCTCGTTACACGTAATCGCGCGGGATCTCCATCGAAGCCGATGGGATCACGATCACAGGGATCAAGGTGATCAACGCTGGCTTCATACCGATCGATGTCCAGAATGGAGACCGGATCATCATTAGGGACACGATCACCGTCAAAGGATGCGCGGCCGACGACTAAGGCATCAATGTTTTTTGGCAGCCCGCGGGTCACGGTGCAACACAACGAAGCAAGCGGAACTGCTGGATCTGCGCGAGGAAGCCCTGCAGGCCCGCCGCGTCAGGGGTCCGGTTGAGCACCTGCTGGTAGAGGCGCGTAACGAAGGCAGTCGCGCCTGTGGTGAAGGCACAAGGGTGAGGCGGAATAGTGTCTAACCGGTCATTGGGGGGGCCGTGGGACGACCCCACCTCATCCGCTCTGTAAGCTATCGATCAGAGACCTCCGACGGACCAGGCCCCTCGTGAGCCCCGCTGTATCGCTCAGCGAGGGCATAGTAGCCGTCGAGGCCGATGACATCGTGGAACTGCTGAAAGGGCATGAGGCGGTCGAGGGCTGCAGTGGTGGTCCCCGTGGTCATGAGTAATCGGAACATCTCATCCATAGCCTTAGCTGAGGCGTAGAGCGCGGTGAGAGGCCAAAGCACGAGCTGGATCCCGAGCTTGTCCAGCTCTTCTTTCGTGAGCAAGGGCGTCACGCCCCCCTCGAGCATGTTGGCAACGAGCGGGGGTGGTAGCTCGCGACCGATCCTCGCGAGTTCCTCCGTGCTGCGGGGCGCCTCGAGGAAAAGCGCGTCTGCGCCGGCCTCTTTATACTGTTGGCATCGGCGGATGGCGTCGTCAAGCCCGTTAACCTGTCGAGCATCGGTGCGTGCGACGATGAAGAAATCTCTGTCGCGCTTGGCATCAACAGCGGCGCGGATCTTCTGGACGTGTTCTTCGGCGGGGATGACCCGCTTGCCCTTCATATGGCCGCATCGCTTCGGCCAGACCTGATCCTCCAGGAACATCCCTGCAGCCCCGGCTTCGATCAGCTCGTTGACCGTGCGAATCACGTTAAGGGCATTTCCATACCCCGTATCTGCATCGATAATGATCGGGATGGTAACCGAGGCGCAGACCCTTTTCGCCGCGGCCACGATCTCGGTCTGCGTAAGGTAGCCGAAATCCGGTAGCCCCAGGTGCGTGGCGGCTACGCTATACCCTGAAATAAACGTCAAGGGGAATCCAGCCCGCTCTGCCAGCTTTGCCCCCAATGCGTCGTACACCCCGGGGAAAAGAAGGGTCCTATGTTTCTCCAGGAGGGCGTGAATGCGTGTGTGTGTGGTCGGCATATTCAGATGGTCCTCCGTGATGGTTCCTGTTAGGGTGGCGCTGGCGCTCTCGCCAAGTGCCCAACTTTAACAATTCGTCACTTCTCTCTCCCCGGTGGTGGAGAGGGTTGGGGTGAGGCGGCCGCATGCGGACCTGAGCAATTCGGGCTAGATCGGCCAGGACTCTCGGCGATACCCCATCTCCCAGAACATCCACTCGTATCGGCTCGTCACGAGAAAGTGCCGGCGCATCGCCTCGCGCTCGACCGCCTGTAGCCGTGCCGCGGTCGCGTCGGTGGCGTCCAGGACCGCGCGGACAAGGCTGCCGAATTCCGCGGAGGCGTACGTCCCGATCCAACGCGCATAGAGAGGGTCGGGCGAGCCGTCTCGCTCCAATTCCTTTCCGACCTCCCAGTAGATCCAGTAGCAAGGGAGCAGGGCCGCGATAACCTCATGGAAGGGGGCCCCGTAGGCGACCGCCAAAAGATAGCTGGTATACGCGAGGTTGGTCGGCGCAAGCGGCGTCGCGGCGACCTCCTGCGCACTGAGGCCCCACTCCCGGAAGAAGCTCTTGTGCAGCGCCCGCTCCACCCGGAGGGCGCCTGCCGCATGCTCATTGAACATGATGATCCAGTCCTCTCGAGGAGCCCGGGCCGCCGCAAGCGACAGCGCGCGGGCGAACTCGCGCAGGTACAGCGCGTCTTGGACCGCATAGAATTGAAAGCTCTCGCGTGGCAGGGAGCCGTCCGTGAATCCCTTGAGGAAGGGGTGGCGCAAGATGGCGGCGTAAATCGCCCCGATCGAGTTCCACAGCTCTGCAGTGAACGTCATGGCTGGTCCTCCGCCCGCCTTCGTTACAGGGCCTCAGTCAGCACCCAGCCTGCTGCAGGCGGAGTCTCCCTCTAGAGCCAGTGACCGCAAATAAGGGCCCCGCCGCTACTGGACATAGAGGCGCCCATAGAGCACGTGCTCAGAGCTGTCGGTGTCACCAATCGAGGTGTTCGCCAATGTCAGTTGTGCGTAGGGATAAAACGCGTGGGCCGTAAAGTCATACCATCCCCGCTCTGTGGCCACAAACTCCACCACCTCGGGAGCATTGTGCCCGACTAAGCGGCTGATCCGGAACTGGTTAAAGTTGAAGAAGGCGAATTGATAGTACGAGTGGAGTACGAGGCGAACTCGGTCTCCCTGGTTGACGACGAGGGAGTTTGGAGAGAAGCTCCCCGCCCGCATCGTCAGGACGAACTCCTTGGCCCCATCTGGGGCAACACGATAGGCGGGCGGTGCCGCTGCGCAGCCAGCCAGCACGGCGATCATTACCGCCGCCATCACACCTTCCACCCAGTGTCGCATCACGCACCTCTCACGCGGGGTCATCCTGCACTGTCACGAGTATAGAACGCGGAATCGGCTGTGGTCAAGTCAAGCAGTGGAGCGCTTGACGCCCCTGGATGGCTGTGGTAGGGTGGCCCCGCTTTGGACGGAGTCTAACAATCACACACTGGAAGTCGGGGTTGTTACTACTGAGCTGCGGTGATCGCGAAAGGGCGATGTTCAGGCTGCTGACGCTGCAATCATTCCTCGTGAGGCGTGCTGATGGACGAGGCTGCATTGGAAAGTGACGGAGATACCGCTGCAGGACTGGAGCCGTTAGCTCCGCAGGCGAGTTCGGCCGCCGCCAAAGGACCAGGCGACGAACCGACCATAGCTGGACCTGACATGCTGTCTTGCTGGCTGCCGCGCCAGCGGACAGATTTCTACGCGGCCTGGGCCGTCGCGGCGCTCGGATTCCTCGCCTTCGTGAACTCGCTCTGGAACGGGTTCGTGTACGATGACGTGCCGATCATTGTAGATAACCGGGCGATTCGTCACCTCTCGGACCTGCGCGGCATTTTCGCTTATGGCTACTGGTATTGGTTTGATCCCAGGGCCGATCTTTCCTATCGCCCGATAGTCATTTTCTCGTATGCCTTGAACTACGCTGCGGCAGGGTTGAAACCGTTCACCTATCATCTGGTCAACGTCCTGCTTCACGCGGCGAACAGCGCCCTCGTGTATCGACTCTTGATGGTGCTTTTCAGCGCGCGAGGCCTGGCCCTCGCCGCCGCCGCGGCCTTTGCGCTCCACCCGATTCACACCGAGGCGGTGGCGAACGTCGTGGGCCGTGCTGAGCTCCTAGCGAACACGTTCCTTTTTCTCAGCTGGTGGTGGTATCTGCGATGGAACGAAGGGCCCATGCGCGTCAGAGCCCGATGGCTCGCCGCCTCAGTAGCAGCGTTCGCGCTGGCAATCTTCACGAAGGAGCACGCCGTAGTCCTCCTCGGGCTCCTCGTCCTGGCCGATCTGTTCCGCGCATCCGAGCGTGGCTTGCCACTGAGCCAGGTTTTCTTGGAAAAATGTCGCACTGCCTATGTCTGGTATCTCCCCGCGCTGGCCTTGTATAGTGCAGCCCGTTTCCTCGTCCTTGGCACCCTTCTGGGGTTACAAGTGCGTGAGAGAATAAATCCCCTTGCCTACACAGATCTCTGGACACGGCTCTTGACTGCAATCAAGGTCCTTGGGAAGTATCTCTGGCTCCTGTTTGTCCCGATTCGCCTCTCCCCCGATTACAGCTACAACCAGATCCCTATCAGCCATTCTCTTGCTGAGCTAGGCGTCCTGGTCTCACTACTTGTTCTCCTGGTTCTCTTTGTTCTCGCCGTCTGGAGCTGGCCCCGCAAGCCGGTCATCAGCTTCGGCATCGCCGTCTTTGGCCTCACGGTCCTGCCCGTGTCGAACCTCCCATTCCCGATCGTGACGCTCATGGCGGAACGTGTGCTCTACCTGCCCTCTCTCGGGTTTTGTCTCGTCCTCGCGCTGGCAGTTACGGTTCTCGTCGCTCGTCCGCGCGGGAGGCTCCTCGCAGCCAGCGCCTTCGTGCTCCTGCTCCTTGGCTACGGAACGCGGACGGTTCTCCGAAACAGGGACTGGCGCAGCGATGAGGCGCTCTTCGCCGCTGCCGTGCAGACCAGCCCGAATAGCGCAAAGGTCCACCTTGAATTGGGGAAAACGATGCTGGACAGTGGAGATCTGTCTGGTGCCCAGCGGGAGTTCGAGAGAAGCCTGAAGATTGCCCCCAGATATTCTCTTGCCTATATCAACCTTGGGAAAACCCTCGAAAGGCAGGGACAGATCGATGCAGCGTCTCGTGCCTACCAGACCGCCACAGAGGTTAACCAAAAATCTGACGGAGCGCACCTGGACCTTGGCCAATTCTACCTTCGAAGGGGGATGAATTCTGAAGCTCTTGATGAATTCCGCTCGGCGGCTCGGCTCGGCGTTTTTGATGAGAAATTGTTAAACAGCCTAGTTGTGGGCTTCCTCCTTTTGGACTCCCCCATCGATGCCTCGAGGAGCATTGAGGCGGCCACATATTACAACTCGTTCATGCTCCGAAACAACCTCGGGATCGTCTATATGCACCTGGGGCGGCTGCAGGATGCCCAGCGGGAACTGGAGGCGGCCGCCGCTCTGGAGCCGAACTCGCCAGAGGTACAGATGAACTTGGGGAGGGTGTATGCCGAGCGGGGTTTACCTGCTCAGGCGGAGGCCCACTTCAAGAACTCCCTACGGCTGCAGCCTGGAAATCCCGAAGTGCTGAATTTCCTCGCCGCGGTCCTCGGGGAGCAGGGTCGGCTCGCAGAGGCACAGGAAGCCCTGCAGACCGTTCTGAGCCTTCAGCCCTCTAACGGAGAGGCGCATTACATTTTGGGGATCGTACTTGCCAGGCAAGGGAAGCTGCTCGATGCTCAGGAGCAGTTCGAGGCTGCACTCCGCATCACACCGCAGGACCCTGTTGCGCGCCGCGCCTTGAGCGAGGTCCTGCGACAACGGGGAAGAACGGCGGAGGCCAAGCGCGAGCTGAAGCTCGCTGAAGAGCAAGAAAAGCTCCTCCGGTCGGCAGCGCCAGGGCAGTCGAGGCAACAAGCGAGGTGAGGCCTGAGGCGGGCAGGGATCGCAGGGGAGGGACGCAAAGATAGCTGTGGTGCCGGGGGAGGGAGTCGAACCCTCATGGGCCGAAGCCCGCGGGATTGTGAGACCGTCCACAGGAGAACGAACAAACCCACACCAGGAGCCGATTTTCGAGGTGTGGCGCAGGGTTGCCTTGCTTCTGTTGCTATGATAGAGTGCGATAGAAAGCGATGGAATGCGACCCCGTACTAGCACCAGAACTGACACCAGCAGATGAAGTGTTGAGGGTAAACGCGCCTTGCCGATCCGCCGTTTTGAGGTGTTGTTGACTCATGAAGACCGCTATGGGGTCGAACTGGAGACTGAGCGGGGCCACATCACCAGGTTTGCGGTCCGATACGATGCCTATATCAAGGGCGCGTGGCACACCATCGTGATCTTTGACAATCACGGCGGCCAGGCCCACCAACATCTGATGGACCCGATCACCGGGAAGGGCGAGCCCCGCGTGATTCACCTTGACCTGGACGAAGCCGTGACGTACGCTATCCTCAGGATTCAGGCCATGTGGGAAGGCTGGCGAGAGCAGTACGGGCGGAGGGTGTGAGATGGGAAACCCAATCTTCTCTGAGAACTCAGCGTATGCGGTGGAGTTCCTTGGCTACCTCGCGACGCACCCTGACGCGGCGGAGCGCATTCCTGAGGGGGCGGTCGTCGTCTTCCTCCCTGAGCGTGATCCCGGGCTCGCCGCTCACAACAAGTTGGCGGCGGAATCGACTGAAGCCTACCGGGACACCGTGCCGATCTTTGTGACCGTTCGGACGACGTGGGAGCCCGGGAAGCGCTATGAGTTTGCCTTCGCGGACTAGGCTTGTCGATCGTCTACCTTCGGTCTGAGCGCCGGGCATCACGCCCGGCGTTTCTGTTTCGCCCGGCCTAGGGAAAAGGAGCTTGGCGGGTGGGAGACGCTCCAGATGGTCGAGCGGTACGCCCACCTGTCACCGGACCACAAGCGGCAGGCGATCGAGCGGCTGTCTGCAGCGGCAAGAAACACCGCAAGGGAACCCATTCTGGCTGAAGCCTAAAGATTGGAATAGTCCCTCCG
>JBGQIR010000077.1:0-8042 GCA_041498535.1 Methylomirabilis sp. (SeqCode) | reverse complement strand
TCTACTTCACCCTGAAGGATCAGGAGAGCCAGATCCGCGGGGTGATGTTCCGGATGCAGAACCGGAATCTCAGGTTCAAGCCGCAGGATGGTCTGGCTGTCCTGATATACGGTGTGCTCAGCGTCTACGAGCGCCGGGGTGAATATCAGGTGGTGGTGGAGTATATGGAGCCGAAGGGCCTCGGCGCCTTGCAGCTCGCCTTTGAGCAACTCAAGAAAAAGCTTCAGGCCGAGGGGCTGTTCGACGAGGCCCGAAAGCGGCCGATCCCGATGTTGCCGAGGCGGATCGGCGTGATCACTTCTCCCACTGGCGCGGCCATCCGCGACATCCTGCACGTGCTTCGCCGCCGCTTCGCCGGTGTCGATGTGCTGATCTACCCGGTCACCGTTCAGGGGGACGAGGCGGCTCCGGAGATCGTCGATGCTGTTCGCGAGCTGAACCGGCGCGGTGGGCTGGACGTCTTGATCGTCGCCAGGGGCGGCGGCTCGATCGAGGATCTCTGGGCCTTCAACGAGGAGAGTGTGGCGAGGGCGATCGCTGACTCCAAGATCCCGGTCATATCGGCCGTCGGCCATGAGGTCGATTACACCATCGCCGATTTTGTGGCCGATCTTCGCGCACCCACGCCATCTGCGGCTGCAGAAATGGTCATCGCGAAGAAAGATGAGCTGGCACAGCGACTGGACGACCTTCAGGCGCGGATGACCGGTGTCATGCGGTCCAGACTGCATGCCCTCGTGGCGCGGATGGCCGGGCTGGACCGTCATCTGCGGCTGCTCAATCCGATGGAGCGGATCCGTATGCAGCGCCGTCGCCTGACGGAGCTCTGGAAGGACATGACCGCCTGGGCCGATCGACGGCGTATGGTGTTGACTGGCCGACTTGAAGCCGCCGCCGGAAAGCTCGACTCTTTGAGCCCGCTGGCCATCCTCAGTCGCGGCTACAGCATCTGCCTGCAGTTGCCCGGCCGAGAGATCGTGAAGGACAGCGCCGGGCTGGCTGCCGGCGATGAGGTCGAAGTGCGCCTGCACCGCGGAACGCTACGGTGCGGGGTCCGCGAGGTCAAGGCCTAGTGCCGGGCCAATTAACTTCGCCTAGCGGCGTTGCTGGCCCCCTGGGCACTCCCTGCGACGTACCTACCACCGTACGTCTCGGTCGGCCCAGGGGGCCGCGCCTTGCTATGCTCGTTTCTTGGCCCTGCACAGTGGTTACCGAGCGCAAGGGGAATTTGTTGGTGGCCCACGAGGGAGGCTAGAGGCAGATATGGAGGAGGTCAAATTCGAAGACGCCCTCAAGCAGCTCGAGGCGATTGTCTCCCGTCTTGAGGCGGGAGACCTCCCCCTTGAGGAAGCCCTCTCGATCTTCGAGGAGGGGATTCGATTGACCAAGCTCTGCTCACAGCGGTTGAGCGAGGCAGAACGGCGGGTCAACATCCTGGTGCGGAGCGCGGAGCCTGCCTCGGGCGGATTTGAAGAGCGCCCCTTCCCTGTCCTGAGCCAAGTCGAAGGGCCCGCCCTGAGCCCTGTTGAAGGGGAAGAGGAGGACGAGGAGGAGCCATGAGGGCGTACCCTTGACGCCGGAGGCGCTGGGGCGGTACCTGGAGGAAAGGCGGCTCCTGGTTGACGAGGCCCTGGACCGTTATCTCCCCGAGGCGGGCGACCATCCGAAGGAGATTCACGAGGCGGTCCGGTACAGTGTCTTCGCAGGCGGCAAGAGGCTGCGGCCGATCCTGGTCCTTGCGGCGACGGAAGCCGCAGGAGGGCAGGTGGAGCAGGCGCTCCCCGCCGCGGCCGCCATCGAGCTGATTCATACGTATTCCTTGATCCACGACGACCTGCCCGCCATGGACGACGATGATTTCCGGCGCGGCCGGCCGACCTGCCACAAGGTCTATGGTGAGGCGATGGCCATTCTCGCGGGTGACGCCCTCCTGACCCAGGCCTTCATCCTCCTGTCTGGCGAGCCAGCCCCCGTTCAGGTTGACCCAAAAGCCCGCCTCAGAGTGATCCACGAGATCGCCCAGGCCGCAGGGAGCAAGGGCATGGTGGGGGGCCAGGTGGTGGATATCCTGCAAGAGGATCGAGAGGTCGATCTGCCCACCCTGCAGTATCTGCACACGCACAAGACCGGAGCCCTGATCCGCGCCTGCCTGCGTGTTGGCGGCATCATCGCATCGGCCGCGCCCGAGCAGATGGAGGCGCTCACCCGGTATGGGGAGCGAATCGGGCTCGCCTTTCAGATTGTTGACGACATCCTCGATCTGGAAGGAAGCCTGGAAGCGCTGGGGAAGCGAGCGGGGAGCGACCTGCGCAAGAAGAAGGCCACCTTCCCAGGCCTTCTGGGAATCGAGGCGTCGCGCCAACGCGCTCATCGACTGGTCGAAGAGGCGAAGCACGCTCTGGGTGTCTTTGGCGACCGGCGCGCGGCGCTCGGGGCGATCGCCGATTTCGTTGTGACGCGACAGAGGTGATGCGCCATCTTCCTTGTTCAATTCGCAATCACGATGGGGTGTTCAGGTGGCGAGGTCTACGGTCCCCTCACGCTGGCCTTCTCCCCTCAATGCAGAAGGCGGGGATGAGGGGGAAGCCCGGGCGGGTTCGCCTGGACCTCGCCATGCTGGAACGGGGGCTGGCCCCCAGCCGGGAGCGGGCCAGGGCGCTGATCCTTGCAGGCAAAGTCCTGGTGAGCGGCCAGGTGGTGGACAAAGCAGGGACATTGATTGACGTGGGCGCCGGGATTGCGCTCAAGGCCGCCGAGCACCCCTACGTAGGTCGAGGCGGAGTGAAGCTTCAGGGCGCGCTGGAGACCTTTGCCATCAGCGTTGCCGGGCGCGTCTGCCTTGACCTTGGCGCCTCGACCGGGGGGTTCACGGACTGCCTGCTCCGAAACGGCGCGGCCCTGGTCTATGCCGTTGACGTCGGGCACGGACAGCTCGATCCCACGTTTAGGGCCGATCCCAGGGTTGTGGTCATGGAGCGGACCCACGCGGCAACGCTCACGCCGGCCGACTTCCCAAATCGGCCAGACCTCGCTACCGTTGATCTATCGTTCATCTCCCTCGCCTCGATTCTCCCGGTCCTGCCTCCGCTTCTCAAGGGCCCGGGAGAGATCCTCGCCCTGATCAAACCGCAGTTCGAGGTCGGGAAGGGCCGGGTCGGAAAAGGTGGCGTGGTCCGTGATCCTGAGTTGCATCGAGAGGTCATTACGAATATCGGCAGGCGAGCCGTCGAGCTGGGGCTCAGGATTCTTGGTGCGGCCCCATCGTGCCTGCTCGGGCCGAAGGGCAACCGCGAGTTCTTCGTCTACCTGAGTCGTGGCTCTGCTGAGCCCGGTCAGGGGCCTGCCCTGAGCGAGGCCGAAGGGGCTCATCCTGAGCCCAGTCGAAGGGCCGGATCTGGCCTTGATCCGGCGGGAGCGGCCGAGCGTGCCGTAGGAGCCTGCCACTTCGACAGGCTCAGTGCGCAGCCTGAGCCCGGTCGAAGGGAGGGAAGGTGAAACGGGTCGGCATTATCGCCAAGCCGCATAAGCCGGAGGCCCGGACTGTGCTTCAGGAGCTGCTTCCCTGGCTCGAGGCCAGGGGTATGGAGCCGATCCTCGATGTGGACACCGCCGCATTGGCCGGGATGCCCGCTGGTCAGCGCAAGTCCGACCTCCCCGGGCTCGTGGATCTCCTCCTGGTTCTGGGTGGCGACGGGACGCTCCTGTCGGTGGCCCGCCTGGTTGGACCGCGGGATGTGCCGATCCTGGGGGTCAACCTTGGCGGCATGGGGTTCCTCACGGAGGTGACCCTGGAGGAGCTTTATCAGGCCCTTGAAGCGGTCTTTCAGGGAACCTATGAATCCACCCAGCGGATCCTGCTGAGCGCCACGGTCCACCGGCAGGGAGAACGGATCGCCGAGTATGTCGCGCTGAATGACGCGGTCATCAACAAGGGCGCTTTGGCCCGGATGATCGAGCTGGAAACCCATATCGATGGGCAGTATGTCACCACGTTTCGGGCCGACGGGCTGATTCTCTCCACCCCGACCGGCTCGACCGCCTATTGTCTTGCTGCCGGCGGCCCGATCGTCTACCCCACACTCCGCGCCCTTGTCCTCACCCCGATCTGCCCTCACACCTTGAACTTCCGCCCCATCGTCATCCCCGATTCCGCAAAGGTGGAGATCGTGCAGGGGTCGGCGAACGAAAACGCCTACCTCACCCTGGATGGCCAGGTCGGCTTTGCCCTGCGCCATCGTGATGTGGTTCAGGTCGTCCGCTCGGACCATACCATCACCCTGCTGAAGACTTCCGGGAAGAACTACTTCCAGATCCTTCGCGCCAAGCTGAAATGGGGCGAGCAGTAAGGCCGTGCTCCGCGAGCTGAGCATCACACACTTCGCCTTGATTGACGAGCTGCGTGTGGAGTTCGGTGCCGGGCTCAATGTCCTCACGGGCGAGACGGGCGCAGGCAAGTCGATCCTGATCGACGCGTTAGGCTTGGCGCTCGGGACGAAGGGCGAGGCGGAGCAGATTCGAACCGGGGCCGAAGAGGCGACAGTGGAAGCCGCGTTCGATCTGGTGGGCGAGGAGGCTCGCCGTCCGCTGGCTGATTCGGGCATTGAGTGCCTGCCCGATGAGTTCCTTGTGGTGCGGCGTCTCCTGCTGCGAGAGGGAAAGAGCAAGGCCTATGTGAATGGTCGCCTCTCGTCCGCGGCGTTGCTTCGGGACCTCGCCGAACTCCTGATCGAAGTCCATGGTCAACATCAAGGACCTGGCCTCACCCAGCCGAGCCGCCAACGGCTCCTCCTCGACGCGTATGCAGGCCTGACGGGCGATGTGGCGGCCTTCCGGGTTCTGTACAACAGGCGGCAGGCCCTCAGAGAGGAGCTGGGGTCTCTGCAGGCGGGGGAGCGGGAGAAGGCCCAGCGTATTGACCTGCTCCAGCATCAGCGTGGGGAGATCGCCGCTGCTCGCCTGACCGACGGAGAGGAAGAGGAGCTGATTCAGGAGCGGACGATCCTGAACCACGCAGAGCGGCTGCACGCTGCGGCGCATCTGGGGTACGAGGGCCTGTACGGAGAAGAGGGCTCGGTGATCGGGCGCGTTGCCGCGATCCTGTCGAAGCTCAAAGAAGCGCAGGCGATCGATCCGAGGTTGAAGGAGGCAGTCGATGCCTGCGAGGCTGGCGTCGCCTCGATCCAGGATGCGGCCGCCCAGCTCAGGGACTATCGGGAGAGCGTCGAGTTTGACCCAGAACGCCTGGAGCAGGTGGAGGCCAGGCTGCACGAAGTCGGCAAGTTGAAGCGAAAGTACGGCGGCTCGATCGCCGAGATCCTCAAGTGTGCGAGGTCGGCTGACGAAGAGCTCCATCGGCTCATGCGCTCGGAGGAGCGAGGGCTGGAGGTAGAACGGGAGCTCGGGGCATTGGAAGCCAACCTCTCGCAGCAGGCGGCCGCCCTCACAGCCCGACGGACGGCGGCGGCTGCTCGATTGGCCATGGCAGTGCGTCAAGAGCTGCAGGCCCTCAAGATGGAGAAGGCGGCCTTTGCCGTTCAGGTCAGGGCGCGCCCCGGGTCCGGCGGTTCTCACCTTGAGGCGAGCGGGGCGGATGAGGTGGAGTTCCTGATCGCGCCGAATCCAGGCGAGGAACTGAAACCACTCGGACGAATCGCCTCTGGCGGTGAGCTGTCGCGCGTGATGCTCGCCATCAAAGCGATCCTCGCGGCCTCCGACCAGATCCCGACGCTGATCTTTGACGAGGTAGACGTGGGGATCGGGGGTGCGATGGCCGAGGTGGTGGGACAGAAGCTCTGGGCCATCGGCAGAGAACGACAGGTCCTCTCCATCACTCATCTTCCCCAGATCGCGGCCCTGGCCGACCGGCATCTTTCGATTTCCAAGCGGGTCAAGGGGACTCGGGCCGAAACCGCTGTCCAGGTCCTAGATGGTGAGGAGAAGGTCCGAGAGATCGCGCGGATGCTCGGGTCGAAAGGGCGATCCGGTACCCCGATCCAACATGCCCAAGAGATCCTGGATGCTGCCAGGCGGTGGAAGACGGCAAAGGGCGGATCCTAATCCATCTCGGCAATACCATCCCTCCTCAGTGTTTCCTTCCTACTGCATCCCGGATGACTGCCCATCGACCATGGGGATCTCCTCCTTGAGTTCTTAGAATCCACGATCAAAAATCCGCTCAGACTTACCCCAAATGGGGTAGCCTCTCCCCAAACCGGTTGGACAGGAGGGGGGAATGTCCTCCATTGACGCCTTGTCCGCGTGGGTGAGCCGCGTAACTATCTAGATTTATTGGCGAGAGTTATTTTCCCATGAAGTCAGAGCTTGGCACTGCTCCTGCACTTCCAGCGAGATAGCAAAATCGTTTGTGTCCGCTTCTGACAAGGTGATGTCGAAACTGGGAAGGAGGTGATTCGAACCGATGATGAGAAAACTGGTTGTCATGGTAATGGCGGTCCTCTTCAGCCTCTCCGTCTCAGGTGTGAGCTTTGCGCAGGAGAAGCCTGCTGCGAAGCCTGCTCCATCCCAGCCCTGTGTCGGTGCTGAGAAGCAGATGAAGAAGACGAAGGGGGCGAAGACGGCACAGAAGCTGGCCGAGGAGAAAGCCGCGTGCCTCGAGAAGGCGACCACGGACCAAGCCAAGGCCGAGTGCGAGAAGAAGTTTCCGGAGAAGGCCAGGAAGGCCAAGAAGGGCAGGAAGGCCAAGAAGGACGTGGGGACCACGGGGACCACGATGGTGCCGCCGGAGCAGAAGCCCGCGCCGCCAAAGTAATTCCTCATCGCGTGTCTTTAGACAGAATAAAAGGCATCCCGCGCCATGCGGGATGCCTTTTATTCTCTTGACAGCGTGGCGAGGGTGGGATAGATATACGCCATCCCGCCAGTGCCGTTCCAACTATTCGAGGCTATGTCAGTCAGCCATGGGGCTACGTAGGTTGGAACGCCACCAGAGTCGGGTGGGGCTGGGTCCGCCGATGGCGGAAACAGGGAAAACGGTGACGTCCCGCGCAACAAGCGGCTGCGGGACCAGGCCGTTGCTGCCCCGCAACTGTAAGCGGCGTTGAAATCTGCTGATAGCCACTGTCCTCACCAAGAGTTCTTGGTTTCGTGTCTCGGGTTTCGAGTTAAGCATTTGGCGAGATGGATAAACCCGGAACTCGGAACGCGGAACTCACGGGGATGGGAAGGCGCAGAGAGTAAGTCAAGCCGCGAGCCAGGAGACCTGCCCAGCCCCGAGGTGCTGAGGACCTTCCGAGGGGAAGGGCAGCCTTGTCGCGTTCCTCGTTGGTCGCGGCGCAGGTTCATGTTCGGTTGGGGATTCAGGACCCCAATCCTCCTCGGAGGATTGGGGTTTTTTGTTATCCGTGGGAGGTCCACGTGCGGATCTGCTCATTGCTGCCGAGCGCGACCGAGATCGTGTATGCCCTGGGCTTGGGCGACCAGCTCTATGGGGTCACTCACGAATGCGACTTTCCCCCCGAGGCCGCCACCAAGCCGGCAATCATTCGACCGGCCTTTGATCCCTCCACGCTGAGCAGCCTTGAGATCGACCGTGCCGTGATGGAGCGGATGCGTCGCGGCGAGGGGGTCTACACGATCGACCTCGACCGCCTGCAGCAAGCCGACCCCGACCTCATCCTGACGCAAGAGCTGTGTGATGTCTGCGCAGTTCCCTATAGCGAAGTCCGGCGGGCGGTCGAGCGGCTCCGTCGCCCGCCGCTCCTCCTACCACTCTCTCCCACGCTGCTCGGCGATGTCTTGGAAGACATCCGCCGAGTGGGGGAGGCGACAGGAAGAAAGGAGAAGGCGGAATCTCTCGTTCACTGCCTTCAGGCGCGGATCGATCGGGTGATCGCCAGGGTGGCGAGCGCGGATGAGCGGCCGGCCACCTTCTGCCTGGAGTGGGCCGATCCGCTCTACGTCTCGGGACATTGGGTCCCGGAGATGGTGGAGCTGGCAGGGGGGAGTGATGGATTGGGAATGAGGGGAAAGTTATCGGTCCAGATAGAATGGGATTGGGTGGTTTAGTGCGTTTTGGAGGTCAT
>JBGQIR010000076.1:0-8072 GCA_041498535.1 Methylomirabilis sp. (SeqCode) | reverse complement strand
TTCGCCTCGATCTGAAGGAAGGCATTGGGTGGTGGCGGTTGCGAAGGGTAAGAGGGCTGATATGGTGATGGGGCAGCCTCGTAGCCGTACCGCGGGGGGTAGGCACTGGCTGCCTGCTCATTCTGGATGGCGTTGCCGGCCAGCAGCCCGGTGACCGCCCCGACCGCAGCCCCAATCGCCGCACCCTTCCCTGCCGATCCGGCAATGCCTCCAAGGACGGCTCCGGTGGCAGCACCGATTCCGGCGCCGGTGAGTGTCCCGCTCTCCCGAGGGGTCAGTGGTGTGGCACACCCCGCAAGGAGGAGCAGGCAGATCGAGCCGACTGCGATGACCTGTTTCATGACACTTTCTCCTCATGGTTCGGCAATGACGTGCTTCCGGGCATTCTGACTTGTAATCGACCGCACGTTCGCGAACTAGACCCGCATGCGCGGAGGAATATCTGACCCACCCTCTGTTATTTGTTACGCCTCGTAGCGTTGTCGGTAACACACAGGATGATGGCGATCAACGGCAGAATCGGCCCCCTCTCCGCACAACTGCTCTCTGATCCTTTTGACGCCCCATGAAGGCCCCGCGTTTAGTGTCTCTCGGTGAAGCCTGAAACGAATCCTTACCCAACTGAAAAGGACGGGAGTGCTTCACTCCTTTCAGTCGCTCACAATGACAATCTGGAGCTGCTGAGTGCGCGTGCTTCCCGACTCATGTCAGGGCATGGAGATGTTGCGCGCTCAACCAGTCAAGGTGGCAGGGCGTGTGTCGATTGGGTCCACCAGAAGGGGCCGGATGAGCTCCTGTCAACTCTTCATTAACAGCAGGACACCCATGGCGATGACCCCCGTGGCCGTCCACCGCAGGGAGGAGACGGTCTCCAGCAACACGTACTTCGCTGCGAAGGCGTTGAGAATGTACGCTGCTGCCGTCATCGGAACAGCCAGGCTGAGAGGGGCACGCGATAGAGCGGCAAGCCACAGGAGCAAGGAAATCGCGAGGCAGGCAACGCCTGTAAGGATCCAGACGTTCCGGACGGTGAGGGACATCTTCATGAAGAAGAGCGTCGGATTCAGGACGGCGATATCACCCACCTGCTTCATCCCCTTGGACAGCAGCAGGTCGCCGGCGGTCATCACCACCACTTGCATAAGGATGATTAGGATGGTTGTGAGCATCGATCTCCCTCACTTGCGCCTGTACGTGATCAGAACCTGAGTCCATACAGCAACGCTGACCCTGGTCCCATCCCCGGCCCGCCCCGTGTCAAGCAGCCGCACCCCCGAAGGGGCACTGAGTCAGCGTCGAGGCATCACGACGTTGAGAGCAGTCTTGGAGTCCCATATCTACCGGCCGCCCTAGTGGCCTTACCCCAATCGATCCTTTCACGTGTCCATCTGATTTCGGGGCTGCCGACGATCGATTTCAATCTCGCCCTTCAAGGAGGCACCCTCGGCGGCGGCGATGCTGCCGGTCTTGACGTTACCCGTCACGCTGCCGGTCGGAAGGAGATCCACCCGTCCGCTGGCGATCAGGTTGCCTTTCACGTGGCCGCCAACAATGATGTTCGTGGCTGCGATGTCGGCCTCCACCTGGGCCGATTCTCCGATCACGATCGTCCCGGCGAGATCGATCGTCCCGCGAAACGCACCCATGAGCTGGATATCGCCTTCCCCGGTCAACTCGCCGTGAATCTGAATCTTCTCGCCGACAACAAACGCGATCACCGGCATCTCCATCATCGGAGCTTGCCGCGCCGGCTCCGGGCTCGGGCCCCCCAGCACTTCCCGAATCGTGTCAAACATCCCCTTCTTTTCTGTCATGGCGCGCTCCTCCATCCATCAATCCATCAATGGCCTGACCCACTCGCCAGCCCTGCGTCTGTTCGCTTTGCATTGGTTCCCTCCGAGCACCAGTACGGCTCTGAGCTTTTCCATCAGCGGTTTTCTCGAATCTGAATGCCGCCCTGGGCACCAAGGGCGGCTTCGAGTTGGCCGGCCAAGTCCCGGAAAAAGCGACGGGCCTCGACAGCTTCCGGTTCCAGCTCCTCGTAACCCTCTGCGGCGCTTCGGCTGTGTTGCAGATCGATGCCGAGCACCGTTTCCTGCGCAACCCGGAGCAGGTACCGCGCTTCAGTGGCACTGAGAGTCAATCCCACGTCATCCCCGTTGCGCTCCGCCCTCATGTTGCTCCGCATTCCTTCCCGTCTCACAGGCCGGTGTTCACGCTGCGGCCTCGGCGGTAGCGGCGGCCCGGTCTCGCCCCCTCAGCCAGCCGGTGAGATTGGAGCCCACTGACACCACCCAATAGTTCAGCAGCTTCTCGTACTCCATCAGGACCTCTTTCGCATCCGGGCGAGAACGCCACCAGCCGTCGGGATCAAAGCTATCATACCGGGTGGGCCGGCTGATGATCGCGATCCGCCCGCCGGAAGTCCTGGCGAGGATTTTCCTGGCCCGCGTCGAATGGGACCTGCTGGTGACTAAGATGACCGACCGGATCCTGTTCTCTTCCAAAAGGCGGGTGAGGTAGATCATCTCGCTCTGAGTGCTGTTGGCCCGCTCCTTCACCTGCAGAACGGCAGCACGCGGGACCCGCATCGCCTTCAGGACCATCCACTGGATATCCCTCTCCTCGGGCACGGTGATCCCCAGCCGTCCTAACGCCTCGTAGCCTTTCGGCAGGAGCTGATGTGTCAGGATGATGATGGGTGCATACCCATCCTGGTACAGTCTTACCGCTTCGAGCGTCCGGGCGACGCCGCCGTCGCCCGTCAGCACCGCGATCGCGCCAGCTTTCTCCAGCGGATCTTCGGTGACGAGATACCGCCCGATTCCCCTGAAAAGGAACGGATAACCGACATAGAGCAGCAGGCCGAGGAGCGGGTAGATGATCAGCCATCGGATCAGTTTTCCCACCATGATGCCGGTCGGCTGTCGCCCCCGTTACGGGATGATCAGGCCGCTCCGCCGCCTTCGTCCAGCGGAAGCCTTCGGGCCTCCTCCCATCGGACTGCCTCCTCGATTAACTGGGTCTTGGAGAGGCGCGCCTCGGGGGGGCCAGCCACCATCCTGCCGTTGACCAGGGCTCCTTCCACAATCGTCAAGCGCCTGGCCCGGATCTCGCCCTCGACCTGGGCGGTGGCGAGGACCTCGGCCCGGTCTGACGCCATCACGGTCCCTTCCGTTCGCCCGGCGATCACTGCCTCCCACACCGTGACCTGTCCACGGACGCGCCCGCTCTCCAAAAGGCGCAGGGTCCCGCGCAAATGGACCTCGCCCTCCACGGTTCCCGCCACGGTCAACTCCTCCGACCCCTCGATCTTGCCGCGAACGGTCATCCCGGCCGGGATGATGGATCGCACCTGACCCGCCGCTCTCTCCGACATACGCCCTCAGTCTGAACAGTCGCCCGCGGGGTACAGAAACCGGCAGTTGCGACACGGCGCCTTGCACCCCAGAAAAAGATCAGGGACAGGATGGCCGCACCGCACACACCCCACGCCTGCATTGCTTCCGCCCTCGTGCCTCGCCATCCAGGAGACCTGCAACCGCTCGCCGTCGTCGGTGTTCATGAATCAGAGCTCCCGGTCGATCACGATTGCGATCGGCGCGCCGCCGATCTTCACCCGATTTCCCACCGGTGAACCTTCGAGATCCCCCCGCTGCGCAGGGCCGGCGGCGCCCCCCTTCTTGACGCGGGCGATTACTGACACTTCCCCCTCGAACTGGCCTCCGCCCATGACCATGTCCTCCGGGCCAAGACGGAAGGAGACGGGAAATACCGGGTGTGCGATGCGCTTCACTGCCAGAGGCGGTCCTGGCCCCTTCCGGGCAATGACAAACAGGACATCGCCCGGGGCGATCTTCCGGGCCAGAGCGGGGGCGAGTCGCACCGTCCCGGCGAGGGCCTTGCCGCCACTGGAGGAGGGGGCCACGTTGTAGAGGTATTTCGTGGTGAGGTCGGACGCGCCCTCCCGCTTGAGCGTGAGAATGACCTGCCACGCACCCGGCGCATCAAACTCGACGTCGGATCGATAGACACCCTCCCCGGAGGCCTCCATGGGAGCCAAGGTCAGCGTGCCAATCTCTTCCCGGCCGTACTTCATCTCGACCCTGGCGTCAGAGATCGGCCTGCCGTCTGCCGAGGCCAAGCGGACCTGCAGCGTGTTGAGGCCGAGTCGTGGCGGATCCGGATCAGAGCTGATCGCGAGACTAGCCTCCCCCAGGCTGACTGGCCCGCGTGGAGGGGAAAGACTGAACATCAACGCCATCACAACGATGACGCCGAGGCCGAGGAGGGAAATCCACGAGACGAGGGTGCTCTTAAGCCTTCGTTTTTCCGTCGTCCCGCCAGCCATGCCTTGTTCGATGGACGTTCACTCCCTCACGACAGTCCGTTCGCCCGCTCCACTCACGGCCGGGCAGCCCGATGCAGATTGCCATTCTCCTCGGGCGAAAACGGACGCTGGGGACTGACAGGTCGAGGGGGGGTCCGCCACAGGATCGCCTGAAGCCACAACAATAGGCGTCCTATTGAGGACCGGGCAAGGCGCTCCAGTGTTTCCACACGGGCCAGGACACGACGATGGGCCTCGTCTACCTCCTGCGCCAGTTCCCGCTTCCAGGGACCGGAGGCCATGGGCGCAGTGAGTCCCCTGACGCAGATTGCATAGGCCAAGGTGAACCGGGTCAACCGTTCGTCGCCGATGCGCTGCAGGGCACCGCGCAGCTCTTGATCATCCTCTTTGCAGATCCGCTCGGGGTCGTTCTCCCGAAGTTTAGTTTCGAGACGGGCGAGCAGTTCCCGAACCACAGCAAGCTCCTGCGTCAGTGCAGGCCCTTGCCGTGTTGGGCGAAGAGTAGGGAGGAACATCGTTACCCTATTCGCCAGCCAGGAGCAGGCCGGTCTCATTGCAGTCGGGACACGGGATCATCCCGTCGCCGCCGCATCGTTCGCAGGCGGAGATCCCACCACCGGATTCCCAAGTCCCTCCACCCCCTCGGCATTCTGGACACGAGACCCTTTCATTCCCCTCGCAGCCGGGGCAGATCTTCCGCTCTGTCTGCTGTGGCACGACCTTTTCTCCCGCGCAATTTCTTGCCACGCTGAGGATAATATGCTATCCAAGCTAAGTCAACTTCAAAACCGACGCGTAACGATGGGGAGAGAAGCGGGTGAGGACGCGGCGCAGGTTCTACAGCACACTCGCCCTGGTCGCCTTGATGGTGGAGGCCTCGGGAGCAGCGGACCTCTCTCGGCAGAGCCTTGACATCCCTTGGAAAAGGCTGGACGTCGCCGCTCAGCAACGATTGCGCGAGGTCACCGAACAGGCCATCTTCTTTCGGGATGTGCTCGGGATCACCGTCAAGAGTCGCCAACCGGTCTTCGACTTCTTAATCGAACACCCTGATTTCGCCGCAACTGCCGGACGGACCTTGGGGATCGTCAAGTACCGGATCGTCCAGGAACGCGACGGTGTATTCTGGGGAGACGATGCGCACGGCGCGACCGGGACCTTTGAGTTGATATACGCCGGGCCGGGGAAGCGGATCTATCTCGCCAGGGGAACCTTCGTGAAGCGGTTTCTCCCCACCATCCGTGGCCGGATCGTGCTGGTCATGGTATACGAGCACCGGACCGATCAGACCGGGGAGAGCCGCGTGATCAACGATGTCCGGGGGTACCTCCGAATCGACAACCCCGTCCTCGGGATCCTGGCCCGCATCGCAAAGCCCGTGGTGGGTCCAATCGTCGACAAGAAGGTTCTGCGGACCTTCGGGGCGGCGGCCAAGCTCGCCGAGCAGGCCTATCACGATCCTGCCGCCCTCTACCACACCCTGGGGGCCAATCGTGAGATCAATAAGAGCGACCTGCGCGAATTTCGGAAGGCCCTCCGCTGCTGTTCAGAGGAGGCAGACACGTCCGAATCTTTAACACTCACTTGGGGCAACATCTAGTGAGAGTTGGTGACAGCGGAGGGAATCTCCACGTCAGGGGACTCTGAATAGCCATGCTGTCGAGCAGATTACACGTGGGCAATCTGGAAGAGCATATCGGCCTTGATGAACTCCGAGCGCTCTTCGAGAGGGCTGGTCGGGTGATATCGATCGAGATCGTCAGGGATCAGGCCACGGCCCGGTCCAAGGGATACGCCTTCGTCGAGATGGCCACGCGGGAAGAGGGGGCACGGGCCATCGCGATGTTGAATGGACACCATGTCAATTATCGGCCTCTTATCGTGAAGACGTCCAGAGAGGCCGGTCGAGGAACATATAGAAGCGAGCCCCCGCGGCGGAAGGAATGACCGGATCATGACTCGCGCCGAGCTGAATTGCGTCATTAGGCGGTAGGGGGACCATGACAGCCTCCTCACTGCGGCCCGATCCTCCCGAACCTTTTTCCATGGCCGCCATACTGACATCGGAAACGATCGGGGAGGTTCTCCGCTATCAATCGGAACATCACCCCGAGGTGGCCTGGTGCTATCTGCTTCGTGGGCTCGACCCGGGAGAACCGGTCCGCCTCGGGGCGCTCTGCCAGGAGGCCGAGCGGGTGGCGGGGCTCCTCCAGGAACTGGGCGTCCGAACCGGCGATCGGGTGTTGATCATGCTCCCCACTGGACGACCCATCCTTCAAGCCCTGTTCGGCACCTGGCTGGCCGGTGCGGTGGCGGTTCCCACCTACCCGCCATTCCTCCTCCCGGCAGGCCTGCTGCGCGCGCTGGGCGCCTCCAGGATCAGCCGCACCTACGTCCCCGCACGATGGGTGATCGATCAGCTCCTCCGTCGGCCCTCAGCCCGACGGTGGCGGCAGGGCAAAGGGGTAGGCCGGCCTCTGCTTGGCATTTTGGAAGGGCTCCAACGCCTCACCCGTTACGTGGACCAGCAGGTGCACATCTGCAAGACCTCCCGCCCTCGCGTGGTGATCGCCGAGCGCGACTTCGGCCCTGTCTGCCAGACCGCTGCGCGATTCCTCCCGAAGGCGCCTGCCTTCGTGGCGGCGTCCGAGCTCTTGCGAGGAACTGCCCCTTTCCGGGCGCCCAGCCTCGACGGGGCGGCGACCGCGCTCCTCCAATTCACCTCCGGGTCAACGGGGGTCCAGAAGGGAGTGATGCTGAGCCATCGGGCGATCCTGGCCAACATCCGAGTCTTCGGAGAAGCCGTCCAACCGAGACACGATGACAAGGTCGTCTCCTGGCTGCCGCTTTACCATGACATGGGGCTGATCGGGACCGCACTGGGAACTCTTGCCCTCGGCATACCAACCTACCTGATGTCGCCGACAGACTTCACCCGCGATCCAGTCCGTTGGATGTGGGCGATCCATCAGTTCAGGGCGACGATCTCGGTCGGCAACAACTCAGCAATTGCCCGGCTGGCACGGATGTGCCGGATTTCCCCCAGGCGGTTCGAGCACCACCCGACCTACGGCGATGCGGAGCGCCTTGATCTCTCCTGCCTCCGAATCATGATGAATGGCGCTGAGCCGGTCACCGTGCAGGCGATGGAGGCGTTCCAGCGCGAGTTCGGCCCGTTCGGGCTCCGCAAGGAGGCGCTGTCTCCGGTCTATGGCCTGGCCGAGATGGCGCTGGCCGTTTCAATTCCGGACCTCGAGGCCCCTTACCGGGTTTTCCGTCAGCGCGGGGAGGAGTGGGTATCAGTGGGGCGGCCACTGAAGGGCTTTGAAATCCGAATCCTCGACGCCGAGGGAAACCCGCTCCCCGCTGGGCGGCGCGGGGAGGTAATCATCGCCGGACCCAGCCTCATGGATGGTTACTTCGGCGACCCCGAGGGGACCGGTCAAGTGATTCGGGAGCGGGATGGGCAGCGCTGGCTGCACACCGGCGACGAGGGGATGATCGACTCGGAGGGAGAGCTGTACATTACCGGGCGGCTGAAGGAGACGGTGATCAAGGGGGGCCGCAACTACGCCCCGGCCCAGCTCGAAGAGGTGATTGAAGCGGTTGACGGGGTCCGACCGGGGCGAAGCGTCGTCTTCGGTATGACCGACGCCAGGACTGGGACCCAGCGCGTGGTGGCGGTTGTCGAGCTTCGGGATCCACACTGCCCGGCACCGCT
>JBGQIR010000075.1:0-8227 GCA_041498535.1 Methylomirabilis sp. (SeqCode) | reverse complement strand
GGGCTGCCGAAGGAATCGGCGCCCTGGAACTCGGCGATGCCGGCCTGGGAGGATCGGCTCTCGGAAGAGGAGATCTGGAAAACCGTCCTCTACCTCTATGAGGCAGCGGGCGTTCAACCGAGACGATGGGAGGCCGGGCTTGAGCAGCATCTGGTCGGTTCTGTGAACACCGCAGAAAGAGTGCACGATTCTTCGCACCTCGCACCTCGGACCTCGCACCTCGCACTTTCTTCGGATGCCTGGGCCCAGCAGGCCGATACGGAGCTGGGACAACAGGTCTACGAAAAACGGTGCGCCTTTTGCCATGGTGTTGACGGGAAGGGCGAGGGACCCGCCGCGCCGTTCCTCGATCCGCGCCCACGCGATTTCACCCGTGGCCTCTACAAAATCCGCTCAACGCCGAGCGGCAGCTTGCCCACAGACGACGATCTCTTCTCGGTTGTTACCGAGGGGATGCCGGGGACCTCGATGCCGGGCTGGAACATGCTGTCGGAACGGGAGAGGCGTGCCGTGGTCCAGTACATCAAGAGCTTTTCGGACCACTTCAAGAGCGAAGGAGCGGGGAAGCCGATTCAAGTGGGCCAGGAGGTTGGGGCTTCTAAGGAGAGCTTGGACAAAGGGCGCCAACTGTACCAGGACCTCGAGTGTTTCACCTGTCACGGGAAGGAGGGCCGAGCCGATGGCCCTTCGGCGCCGACATTGAAAGATGAGTGGGGGAACAGAAACCGTCCTGCCGATCTGACCAAGCGGTGGAACTACCGAGGTGGCGGCACGGCCAAGGCGATCTACACACGGTTCAGCACCGGAATTGCTGGGACGCCCATGCCCGCCTATTCCGAATCGATCGACGCCGAACAGAGCTGGCATCTCAGCAACTACGTCGTGTCTCTCGGTCCCGACAGCCCGAACTACGGCACCGTCCTGGCAGCCAAGCTCATGCGGAGCGCTCTCCCGACGACCCCCGGTGATCCACTCTGGGAGCAGATCTCCGCGACAAATTTCCCACTGGTGGGGCAGGTGATCGTTGATCCGAGGAACTTCACGCCCTCGATCGACATGGTATCGGTAAAAGTGGCCTATAACGACAAGGGGATTGCCTTTCTTGTCGCCTGGGACGACCCGACCGCCGGCAAGCGAGCGACCGGTGACCAGGCGCAGGCGGCTCCGGACGCCCTCGCGCTCCAGTTTCCGGCGCAACCGCTCGAAGGGAGCGAAAGGCCCTATTTCCTCATGGGGGATTCGGATCATCCGGTCTACTTGATCCGCTGGCGATCGGATGCGGATCGGGTCGATGAGCTGACCGCGGCCGGGTTGGGGCGGGTGCAGGAACAGCCTGCGGCAGGGGCGGCAGGAGTGACCGGGGCGGCGATCTATCAGGAGGGACAGTATCGGTTGCTGATCACCAGGCCGTTGGCTCCCAAGTCGAAGGGCGCGCCGGGCTTTAAGCGCGGCCGGTTTACACCGGTCGCATTCCTCGCCTGGGACGGGGGAAACGGAGAGTCCGGGAACAAGATGTCAGTCTCTGCCTGGTACTACCTGATCCTTGAGGAGCCCGCTTCGGCGAAGAGCTTTCTGTACCCTCCCATAGCGGCGCTGTTGACCGTCGCCGCCCAGCTACTCCTTGTCCGGGGGGCCCAGCGGCGGCAGAGGGCTCAAGAGGGTTGACCCCTGGTGAGGGGTGAGCTACCATGCACCGTGCAAATTTTTCGGCAGTGATCGAACAAATCATACAACATGTTCGTCTAACCAATGGACGCGTGAGAATGGAACACCCTATTTCCATCATGGTCATCGGCGCGCTGAGGTACTTCTCTTTCCCCCATCGCGTTCACCTCCCCGCCCGTGCTGGAATACAGACCAGCCCGGGAGCAATCGTAGGAGAAGAGTGCGGCGGAAGGGACCCTACCGAGCTGAAGTAGCGCACCGCCGTGAAGAGGCACGAACCTGGAGAAGAGGTCTACAGCTAACTTGCCGCTGTTCAACCATAAATGGCGTCCCCCAATCAAGCACGATCCCAAAGGAGGAATCAGCGATGAGCAAATCCACCCTACGAGCGATCCTATCGGCTGTCTTGGCCATAAGCTGTGTCAGTGCCTGGACGGCCTCGTTGGCCGCAGACCCCGAACACAAGGAAGCAAAAGAGAAGCTCGGCGCCAAGGAGAAGAAAGAAAAGGGAGACCCCAAGAAGGGGAAGGAGAAGTACATGGAAAACATGCGCTGCTCCGCTTGCCATGGCGAGTCGGGGAAAGGGGATGGGCCAGCAGCCGTGGCCTTGAACCCCAAGCCGCGAAACTATACTGATTGCAGTGTCATGGGGACAAAATCCGACGCAGAACTGTTCAAGGTTATCAAACAGGGTGGCCAAGGCAAGGACGTCGAACCGAAGCTGAGCCCGCTCATGGTCGCCTTCGAAAGCCAGCTCAACGACAAGGAGATCTGGGATGTCATTGCATTCATTCGCTCAATCCCCAATCCACCTTGCAAGGTAACAGTGAAGTAGGTTGGCTCTGCCAGGACGACAACCTGGCTGGAGTGGAAATCAGGCGGGAGACGACATCTCGACGAGGCGCGCGGCGGAGAGTGCCCCTTGGACGAGCGGCCCGAGGTCAAGGATGCTCTCGGCCAGGCTGATTTCCTTATCAGTGGTGCGGGTCGCCACCTGCCTGGGCGCGAACATCGAGCAGCAGTCCTGATCGGGGATGATGGAGATGTCATAGGTCCCGATCTGCTGCGCCTGCTCGGTGATCTCTTCTTTGTCCATCCCCACCAGAGGGCGTAAGATCGGCAAGGTGGCCGCCTCTTCGATGGCGGCGATGTTTTCGATGGTTTGCGAGGACACCTGGCCCAGGCTCTCGCCGGTGACGAGGACCTGGGCTCCCTCTTTTCGCGCGATCTCCTCAGCGATCCGCAGCATCAGCCGTCGATAGACGAGGATGCGGAAGCGGCTGGTGACGCCAGCAACCACCTCCTGCTGGGTTTCGCCGAACGGCACAAGGTAGAGCCTGGAGGCAAACTGGTAGCGGGTAAGGCGTTGGGCAAGGTCGATCGCTTTCTCTTCCGAAGTCCGGTCGGCGAATGGCTGGCTGTGGAAGTGTACGAAGACGACCCGGCAACCCCGCTTCATCATCCGATAGGCCGCAACCGGCGAATCGATCCCGCCAGAGAGCAAGCAGACCACCGTCCCGCTGACGCCTACTGGAAGGCCGCCGGGCCCTCGGATCTTCTCGAAATAATAGAATGCCTCGTTGGGCAGCACCTCGATGTAGACCGTCAGGTCCGGGTTGCTCAGGTCGACCTTCGCCCCAGAGGCAAGCTTCACCCTGGCGCCGATCACCTGGTTGATCTCCTGCGAGGTATGCGGGAAGGTCTTGAACGCGCGGCGGGCCGCCACAGCGAAGCTGGCGAATCGACGGCCAGAGATCTCGCCCTCAATGCTTTTCGAGAGCAGGTCCAGGTCGGGTAGAACCCGCGAGGCGGCAGCGAAGTTCGCTATGCCGAAGACCCGGCTCAGTCGTTCACGCAGCGCCTCCCATGAGGTCCCCTCCTCCATCTCCAAAAACAACCTGCCTGCGGGCCGCCGAAGAGGGCCGACGTCGAGGTCGCGCGACGCTATCTGGAGATTGGTCGCGAGCTGCTTCAGAAAGAAACTGCGGTTTTTCCCTTTCAGGGCGATCTCGTGGTAATGAATAAGAGCGCCCTTCACGGACGGAGTTGCCATTCAGCCTACTCCCGCCTTACGATCCCTTGTCATGTACGTCTCGTTCCCACTTCACCCTCTGCGTGGCAGGGTTGCTAGGGCTTGCCCTACAGTGAGACAACCTCTACCTGGCGGCGGCTCTGGCGAGCTTCGTCCACCAGCCGCTCCAGCTCGCTAGCGATCTCGGCGCCAATCCACTCTTCTCCACACTGGCGGCATACGGTGGCCGGCACGTTGCGGACAACAACGACGCCAAAGCCGAGGTCGACACTGTATGTGGTTTTTCCAGCCGTCTTCCTCCCACCACAGACCGGGCACGGACCGTTTGTGGGCGACTCTTTCATGTGCCTTTCCTCCTGGTCTTATAATCTGCCTCGAAATGCTCCAAGTCTGGCTCGTAGACCGTTCCATTCCCGCCTTTTTGCAGTTATGATTGAGCCCCAACGGGTTTTCGCCTTGTGCGAGAGCGGATGAGCCCTGGCACGATCTTACCACGGAAGACTTTCGTGTAGTGAAAAGTCGAAGCAATCTGCCAACTTCTCCCGATGGAAAGTCGTAGGAACTATAGGCACCCACAGTCCCTCCTGTCACGCAAAACGCCTAGCATGGGGCTGGATGTTTGGTTTATGATTGCGGGTAATGGCACGCACCGCAGAGATTGTGATCATCGGTGGAGGGATCGTTGGCCTCAGCATCGCCTATCATATGGCCGTTTCGTCGATGCCGGCTTCTCCGGTCACGGCTTCATGCACGCGCCCGCGATTGGCAAGCTGATGGCTGAGCTGATACTGGACGGCAGGGCCTCGACCATCGACATCTCGGCTCTGAGTCTCGATCGGTTTCGGACGGGACGAGTCTTCCCAGAGCGGGCGGTCTTCTGATGCGCCCCGTTCTGGTCTTTCAGCACATCGGGTGCGAAACGCCCGGGATTTTTGCTGACCTACTTCGGGAGCAGAAGCGCCCTATCGAGACAGTGAGGTTTTTTGCGGGCGATCGTGCGCCCGAGGACTTGTCGCGGTATTCTGGGCTCCTGATCATGGGCGGACCGATGAGCGTCAACGATGAGGCCGAGTACCCCTGGTTGAAAGCGGAGGATCAACTCCTGAAGAAGGCCCTGGCACTCGACTTTCCGACGCTGGGCATCTGCCTCGGCTCGCAGCTCATCGCAAAGGCGGCCGGTGGAACGATCCGCCGGGGACCGCGCAAGGAGATCGGCTGGTACCCGGTCCGGCTCACGTCGGCGGCGCGGCACCACCCGCTGTTCAGGGAGCTGCCGGAAACGATCGAAGTGTTTCAGTGGCACGGGGAGTATTTCGACACGCCGCCCGAGGCGGTCAACCTGGCCAGCTCGGAGCTCTACGAATGCCAGGCCTTCTCGATCGGTCGGAATGTTTGTGGCCTGCTGTTCCACCTCGAAGTGATTGGCCCCATGGTGAGGGAGTGGGTCGCCACCTTCAAGGAGGAGCTGGACGGGGTGAAGGAATACATCCGCCCCGAAGCGATTCTGAAGGACCTTCCCAGCCGGATCGATACACTCAATCGGCGGGCGCGGACACTCTTCACCCGCTTCTGCGAGAGTCTCCGTTAACTATCCAGAGGCTTCAGCCGGACAAGCGTTGCCCCCCACCCTCCGGCTTCCGGCGGGGCATCGGCAAAAGAGAGGACGTCAGGGTGGTTTGCCAGAAGCCGCCTGACAACCGCCCGCTGGGCGCCAGTCCCTTTCCCATGGATCAGTCGCACTTCTGACATTCCCGCCCTCTGGCAGAGCGCGAGGTACTCCTCAACCACCGACGGGATCTCCTTCGGCGCAAAGGCGTGCAGGTCGAGCAGATCCTCGGTGGGCAGCCGCACCGGCTCATTGGGCGGTTGCTCTGCCTCACCAGATCCTGCCACATCCCCTCTTGCTCGCGTGTCATCCGATGGGTCCATCGTGACCAGCATATCGCAGGATCGACGACATCCGCTAGGGCTTTTCCGGCTCAACCTGAGCACCGGCTTGCCAATGGCTTGACAGGCTTCAGCCCTTTCGATATCGTCCACAAAGACAAACGATTGTCTCTTCAGCGTAAGCATGATCGCAGCGTGGCAGAGGGTCTCCTGAGCCTGGCGACGGAGGGAGAAGATCAGGGAGAGAAGGGTTAGCGGAGCACTCAATCGGTTGAGAGCAAATAAAAGCCCCGAAGCACTTCCCCGCCGTGGCAGGGCCCAGGTGGACAAGGCCAGGGGCTTCGGGGCTCGGTGACTGCTGGAATTCCGTAGGCGGAATTCATAGGCAGCCGATCCTGTGAGGAGGACACGCCTACGTTACAATCACCTCACATGTCCAGATGGCTAAGGGTAAGCGCACTGGATCACCTCCTTTCTTGTGTACGGATACCGTATCGAAGGTTCGGGGGTGACGCAAGGAAAAAATGAACGGAACGTCTAGTTTTTTTGACCCCGTGCGGGACGGGTGGGAGAAAGGGCGCTGAATGAGACGCCTTGGTCTCACGCTTCAACTTGGGGACGGCCTGTCGCGGGCGGAGTTGGCCGAGCTGGTGAAGCTGGCGGAGGACCGCGGCTACGAGGCGGTCTTCGTCCCCGAATCGTGGGGCTACGACGCTGTCACGACATTGGCAGAGCTGGCCGTGCAGACGCGGCGGATCAAGCTCGGGACGGGGATCCTTCCGATCTGGAGCCGAACTCCTGCCTTGCTCGCGATGACGGCGGCGTCGCTCGACGAGCTGTCGAGTGGACGGTTCATCCTGGGGCTCGGGATCAGCGGTCCGATGGTGATTCAGGACTGGCACGGGGTCGCCTTCGAGCGGCCGATCCAGCGGACCCGCGAGGCAATCGCCGTTATCAGGCTGGCGCTCGCCGGCGAGCGGGTCACTCACGACGGGGAGATCTTTCGAGTCCAGCGGTTCCGGTTGGGCTTTCACCCGCCGCGCCCATCGATCCCGATCTATCTCGCTTCGATCGGTCCCAAGAACCTTCGATTGACCGGAGAGGTGGCCGACGGGTGGCTTCCGATCTACTGCTCTCTTGAGGGCCTGACGTCTATGGCCGAAGAGGTTGCGGCAGGAGCGAAGGCTGTCGGCCGAGACCCGACGGCGATCGAGATTGCTCCTTACATCCTGGCATGTCTATCCGATGATCCAGAGGTGGGACGGGGGCTTGCCAGACGCCATCTGGCCTACTACATCGGCGGCATGGGAACTTTCTATTTCAATCTTATGCAACGGTCGGGATTTGGGCAGGAGGCCGAGGCGATCCAGGCAGCCTGGAAGCGGGGCGATCGCGCAGGGGCAGCCGAGCAGGTAACCGATACGATGCTGGAGGCTCTCAGCCTCACCGGTGACCGGGCCACCTGCGGCGCCCAACTCGATCGGTTCCGGTCAGCCGGCGCGACCCTCCCAATCCTGCTGCCTCCTCGTGGCGCCACGCCCGCCATGGTTCGACGGACGATCGAACTCCTGGCGCCGGATGCCGAGCCAGCAGGGGGCGACGCCCGCTAATGCCGTTCCAACTTGATGCGCCGAATTTGAGCGGCGTCCCTTATGGCAATGGTCGCGACCGCGCGGAACGGCAAAGTCACCATAAATAGTTGGAACGGCACTAATCGTCTCCTGTTGGCTTCGGGCAGATGGACCCCTTCCGGGCCAGGGCGGCCCCTCTCGCCTGTTCGATCGCGCGCACGAACTCGGCTGGCAGGTTCTCCCCTTCGGGCTGGGCCGATGTCCACCACCGTGGCTCCTCCGAGTAGATCCAGACATACCTGTCGCTCAGGTCGAGGGCCGAGGCGACCGCCTCTCCGAAGAGGCGGGGGTCCACCCGGTGACGGGCCTTTTCAGGGTAGAGGCTGGGATCAGCCCACGGACAGGGCCTACCTTCCTTGCGGTAGGGCGCGCAGGGCTCCCCGGATTCGTTGTCCATCCAAATCCCGAATCCAAGTCGCAGGTCGCGATCGTATAGCTCGGGAACGGACGAGAGCCGCCGGCACTCCCCACGAAGGCGACGGTACGCCTCCTGGAACTGGTGGCAATACCGGAACGGATACGAAGGCTCGTGTCCCTCGACCACAACCGTCTCTTGTGACTTAGCTGCTAGAATGCCATCGACGAAGGCGGAAAGCAGTCCGTAGGCTTGCTCGTTCTGTGGTTTGGTAGAGCTGCAGGGGAAACTGTAGGCGAAGGCGAAGAGCAGCACCAGGTTGGGCGCCGCATCGCCAAGCGCCGCCGCAGCTTGCTCACCTCGCCGAAATGCCGCCGACCGGTAGTCCTCCAGCGACGCCTGACGAACTGCGCGCCGCCGGTAATCAAAGGCATTGAAACGGGCGCGGCCATCCGCCGGATCGGGCCCAGCATAGGCTTCGGGGTCCACCATGAACCCCCTCAGGCCACTGTCTCGTGCGACCCTTGCGGCTAGCTTCAGGTTCGCCAAGAGGGTATCCCAAGTGTCATCGTCCAGCAGATCGAGTGGCCGGTCGGTAGGATTGAGGTTGACCCGAAGGAGGTTGTGCTGAAAGCGGTGGAACGGCACAGCCCCGAG
>JBGQIR010000074.1:0-8228 GCA_041498535.1 Methylomirabilis sp. (SeqCode) | reverse complement strand
GCTTGCCCTGCCCAAGTTGGGCGCAGCAAGCAACGCCCCTACACCCCAACCCTCCGCGCTGGACCCTGCACTTGTGGCGGATATCTGCGCCAGCTTTCAAGAGGCTGTGGTGGAGGTGCTGGCTCGCGTCACCGTGGCTGCGGCGAAAGCCTCTACCGCCCCGCGGTGCATCGTCCTGGCTGGAGGCGTGGCCTGCAATGGCAGGCTCCGGTTGAAGTTGACCCAACTGGCTGCGGATGAGGGAATTGAGGTCTACTACCCCACCCCCTCCCTGTGTACCGACAACGCGGCCATGATCGCGGCCGCCGGTTACCCTCGCCTTGTACGCGGTGAGCGTGCCCCGCTCTCATTCAACGCCGATGCCGATCTGGCCCTCGGCCTGACGTAAGAGGATACGAATGGCGAAGCTGCCGATTTTGATCTATCCATCCCCCGTCATACGAAAGAAGTCGCTTAAGGTCACATCGATCAACGGCGAGCTTCAGCGCCTCATCGATGACATGATGGAAACCATGTATGCTGCTCCCGGCGTGGGGCTCGCTGCTCCCCAGGTGGGTGCGCTCAAGCAGGTCATCGTGGTGAACCCGCACGACGAGCGAAAGCTCACCAAGCCCATGGCCCTCATCAATCCCGAGCTGGTTGCCGCCGATGGGCACATCGTGGAGGAGGAGGGATGTCTTTGCATTCCAGACCTGAGGGAGGGGGTGCCGCGATTCAAGCGGGTGGTGGTGAAGGCGTATGACCGGAATGAAAAAGAGGTTGTCCTGGAAGCGTCCGACCTGCTGGCGCGTATCCTCCAGCACGAGATCGACCACTTGAATGGCGTCCTGTTCATCGACCGCCTTAGCCCGGCAAAGCGGCAACTGGTGAAGCGACGGCTGAAGAAGGCGGGGAAAGTAAGCAGTTAGCTTTCAGCTCACAAGCTAGAAAGCTGAGTGCTGACTGCTGAGAGCTGACAGCGAACCCCTACATCTTCATCTCGACGCTGGCCTTGGCCTTCAGGGTCTGGACCCACTCCTTGAACTTGGCCTCAGCTTTCTGATCAAAGAGAGTGTTCCGAGCGGCCTCCTTGACCTGATCGAATGGGAGGATCTGGCCCGCTACTCGCTCCTCCACCTGGATCAGGTGGAAGCCCGCCGGATTTGTGATGATTCCGCTGACCTGCCCGATCGGCAGGGCAAGGGCCGTCTGTTCCAGTTCCGGCGCGAGCTCTCCGCGCTTCATCGTCCAGATTTCACCGCTGGAGGAGGCGAGCGGTCCGTCCGCGTACTGCTTGGCTACCGTAGAGAACTTGGCTCCCAGTTTCATAAGCACCTGCGCCTCTTCAATCCGGCTCTTGGCCCGCAGGACGTCGTCCCGTGTGGGCTGCTGCGGAACAGCCACCAGAAGATGGCGGATCATCACCTGGGGGATATCCTTGAATTGCTCCTGGTGTTCATCGTAGTACCGCCGGGCTTCCTCGTCCAGGACCACAACCTTCGACCGCACCTGCCTGGCCACCAGCTTTGTCAGGGCTACCTGCTCGGCAATCCCCTTTCGGAACTGCTCCTCGCTGAGCAATTCTCTGGACATGGCGGCCTGTAGCTCCTCATCGCTGGTGAGACCGTTGCGCTTTTTCAAATCCTCTATGGCGGATCGGACCTCGGCTGCGGTCGCCTCGATCTTCTCTTTTTTCGCCTCCTGAAGCTGAAGCTTTCTGAGAATCAGCTCATCCAGGATCTGACGTTCGGTGGTGCGAAGCCGCCGCTCTCGCTCCTGCCCCAGGCTTTCCTGCACGATCCTTCGGATTGTTTGGAGCCCCTCCTCTTGCACCTCGGTCAGCGTGATCACGTCATCGTTGACAACGGCGACGATGCGATCGAGGATCACCCCCTCGGACGCCGCGGCCGTCAGAATTCCGCATAGGAGGGCGAAGCCCGCGATGAGGCCAGGGTTCAGGGTAGAGGGTCTGGGGTATAGGGGTGCTCCGACCGCACCTCGCACCCCGCGGCGCATCCCGTTCACCGACACTCCGCCAGTCTCATAAGGAGGGTCTGAACCGTGGCGATCTTTTCGCCGCCGTTGACCCGGTATTCCAACGTGTCCCGTGGGACGTAGCGCAGACGGCCCGCCTCTGCGCGAAGCAGGTCCGCCACCTTTTCCGCGGCCAAGGGTGGCGCGTCGCGGAAGACGAGGCGAATCGTTTCGCCCCTGGCGTCGAGCTCACGGATGGCCAATGTCCGGGCGAGGATCCTGAGGCTCACCGCGGCCAGCACACGCTCCGCCTGCAGCGGGAGCTCGCCGAAACGATCGACCAGTTCCTCGCGAAAGGCCGAAACCTCCTCGGTCTCGGACAGAGCGGCCAGCCGCTTGTAGAGCTGGAGCCTGACGTGGGGGTCTTCCACGTAGGCTTCGGGCAGATATCCCTCTGCCTCCAACCTGACGCACGGCTCGACCGACTCGGCCGCCACCTCACCCTTCAACTCCCTGACGCTTGACTCGATCAGTCGGCAGTAGAGATCGAACCCAACGGCGGCGATCTGCCCGTGCTGCTCCGGCCCCAGGAGGTTTCCCGCACCGCGGATCTCCAGATCCCTCGCCGCCACCTTGAATCCTGATCCGAGTTCAGTGAGCTCCGCGATAACCTGGAGCCGTTTCCTGGCGACCTCGGAAAGGGCAGCGTCTTCCGGGACGAGGAGGTACGCATACGCCAGTCGTCGGTCGCGACCGACCCGTCCGCGGAGCTGGTAGAGCTGGGCCAGGCCGAGGGCGTCCGCCCGATCGATGATGATGGTATTGGCATTGCCGACATCCAGGCCAGACTCGATGATGGTCGTGCACAGCAGGACATCGGACTTGCCGGTGTAGAAGTCGTACATGATCCGCTCGAGGCGCGCTTCCGCCAGCTCGCCGTGAGCCACGGCCAGCCTGGCCATGGGGACCAGCCGCTTGATCAGGTTGGCCACGCTCTGGATACTCTCCACACGATTGTGGACGAAAAAGACCTGCCCTCCTCGGTCCAGCTCCTGCTCGATCGCCTCCTGGATGAGTGCCTGGTCAAACCTGGCGACGTTCGTCTTGATCGAGAGGCGGTCCTCCGGGGGCGTCTCGATGGTGCTGACATCGCGGACCCCCAGCATCGACATGTGAAGGGTCCTCGGGATCGGGGTCGCGGTCAGGGTCAGGACATCCACTTGCCGCTTGAGCTGCTTCAGGCGCTCCTTGGCCGCGACGCCGAAGCGGTGCTCCTCATCCACCACCAGCAGACCCAGGTCTCGGAAGCGGACGTCCTTCTGAAGCAGACGGTGGGTCCCGATGACGATGTCCACCACCCCATCACGGAGACCGCGCAACACCTCGGCCTGTTCCTTTTGGCTTCGGAAGCGGGAGAGCATCTCCACCTTGATCGGGAAGCTGTTGAACCTTTCGGAAAAGGTCTGCAGGTGTTGCAAGGCCAGGACGGTGGTCGGGACCAGAACCGCCGCCTGCTTTCCCCCCATGACGGCCTTGAATGCGGCCCGCATCGCCACCTCAGTCTTGCCGTACCCCACATCTCCGCAGATCAGGCGGTCCATCGGTCGGTCTCGCTCCATGTCAGCCTTCACGTCGGCGATCGCCTGGAGCTGGCCAGGGGTTTCCTCGTAGGGGAAGCCAGCCTCGAACTCCCGCTGCCAGGTGGTATCAGGGGGGGAAGCGTAGCCGCTGATGACTTGCCGGGCAGCGTACAGCGTGAGCAGCTCCTGGGCCATCTCACGGATCGAGGCTTTCACCCGCTCCTTGGCCCTGGCCCATGATGTGCCGCCCAGCCGATCGAGGGCGGGCGGCTCCCCGTCAGCACCCAGATAGCGGTGGACCAGCTGGAGTGTGTTCGTCGGCACGTAAAGCTTGGCGTTGTCGGCATAGGTGATGAGGAGATAGTCGCCCTCCATCCCGCCGGCATCGAGTTGCCGCAGGCCTTTGTACCTGCCGATCCCGTGATCCTCGTGGGCGACGAAATCGCCGAACGCCAAGTCCTCAAAGGAGGAGAAGGGGGCGGCCTCCTTCGGCCGGGCCCGGCGGCGCGGGATGTGTCGAGATCCGAAGATCTCGGCCTCGGTGATATAGGTCAGGCCCGCCTCATCCAGGTGAAAGCCACCGCTGAGCTTACCTGAAAGAATGGCGATTCCGCCTGGCGAGGCCACCGTCTCGCGAAGAGACGCGACGATCTCGTGCTCTCTGAGCACCTCCTGAAGCCGCCGACCTTGGGCCTCACTCCGACAGACCAGGTGAATCCTGCGGCCCTGCCGCCGCCACCCTTCCAGGTCACGCGCCAGCTCCGCGAGTCGCCCGCGGTAGGCCGGGACGGTCCCCACCTTAAAGGCGGTGTGCGAGTCTTCTCCCTCGGGGCTGGTCTGTGAGAATTCGTCCAGGAAGATCCGCGGCCGCAAGGAGAGCTTCGATTCGAAGTCCGTCCAGCCGCAGGATGGGGACTCCAACATCAGGGGGAAGACTCCCTCAAGAGAGTCACGGTCGCCGCCGCGGGTCGCGGCCTCATCCAAGTCGTGCGCACGGGCTTCCAGACCCGCCGGGTCTGCCAAAACCCAGAGCGCATCGGGCGCCACGTACTGAAAGAGGTCGGCGGTTTCCAGGTAGAAGTACGGCAGATAGGCGTCCAGACCCGGGAGGGGGCGGCGATCCTCAAGCGCCTTGATGATCTCCGCAGGGGCCTGGCCGCCCTGGCTCTTTTCCGCCGCGCGAAGGGCGCTCAAGGCCTGCCCGCACGCCTCTGCCGTCAGCGGAACCTCTACAACGGGCAAGACGCTGATCTGCTCTACAGAGCGGACGGAGCGTTGAGTAGCAGGGTCGAACTCGCGCAGCTCAACCAGCTCGTCCCCGAAAAACTCAGCCCGGATGGGAAAGTCGCATCCGGGCGGGAAGAGGTCGAGAAGATTTCCCCGCAGGCTGTATTCACCTCGGTCCATCACTTGATTCACCCGGCCGTAGCCACCCACCTCCAGGGCGCCCAGAAGCTCGTCCATCGGGATCAACCGCCCGACGCGCAGGGTAACGGCCGCGCCAAGAAGCGCTGCGGGGGGTGAGAGGCGTTCGAGGGCTGCCCGGATGGAGACGACAGCCAGCGGCAGTTCCTTGGCAGCGAGACCCGTCAGGCAGGCAATTCGCTGGGATCGGACTTCGGGGTCTTCATCGCGCTCTGGCAGATACCCGACCGGGTCACGGGAGAAGAACTGGAGGTCCTTGGCCAGAGTTTCGGCCTCGCCCGCCGAGGGGGCCACCACCACGAGGGGCCGCCCCGCGTGACGAGAGATCTCCGACAGGATCAGCGCCTTCGACGTCCCGAAGAGGCCGGCCAGATACAGCTCCGCGGGGCCGCTATGCATCCGAGCCGCGATCTCCTGCGCCTGCCGGATTAACAGATCCTCCGATTGCTCCACCGACCGTATCACCATGGGATCTGCCCACTACTCATTGCGATCTTCCCATCTCCAGGATTCGCCTGATGATGCCACTTGTGGAAGAGCCCTCCACCAACGGGATCGTCACCACCCGGCCACCACGTCCCTCTACCGTATCCCGGCCCACGACCTCTTCCTTCGCCCAGTCGGCCCCCTTCACCAACACATCGGGCTGCAGCGCGGCGATCGTCTGTCCCGGATCCGCCTCCTCGAAGATCACGACGTAGTCCACCGAGGCCAGGGCCGAGAGCAACTCTGCCCGTTCATCCTGTGAGAGCACAGGCCGCGAGGGACCCTTGAGGCTCCGAACGGAGGCATCGCTGTTCAACCCGACGATCAGCAGGTCGCCCAGCTCCCGGGCCTGCTGTAGGAGGCGAGTGTGTCCCCGATGGAGCAGGTCGAAACAGCCATTCGTAAAGACCACACGTTGCCCAGACGCCCTCCGTTGCCAAACGATGCCCACCAATTCTTTCAAGCCTCTCACTTTGTCAGCGGTCCCCATCCTCGCCACTCTTCCTCAGTGAACCGTGAACCATCAACTGTGTGGATCTTGCCGGCAGTTCCCCTGTTCACGCTTTTTCGATGTGACCTTCTGAATGCCGGAGAAATCCGTCCGCCTCGGCCTGCTTGATCAACCGCTTTCCCTTCTCAGCATAGGGGGCAGCCGTCATCAGGTGGATCTCTCCAAGCGGGCCAAAAGTAATTCCTTGATACCCACCGACCCGCATGGAACGGAGCCAGCATGGGACGCCATGTCGCACAAGATGCAGGCGGAGCAGTTCAGCCTGCATCTCATCGTATGTGGTGTAGATGATCCGGTGATCCATTCAATACCCCTCCACAATCAGGACGGGCTCTTCGATCCCCAAGGTCCTTGAGCTAACTATCCTCGCGCGCTTGACCGCTCAGCGGGCTGAGGGGATTGCAGCGCATGGTCGGATTCGTCGCTCCACTTCTCGAACCTCAGATAACCTCAGGCAGGCTGCTTTCCGGGAACAGACGCTGGCTCTCTTGCAGGGGCCGGTGGAGCGGAGCGACGGCACAAGTGCGTGGCGGCACCCCTCGTTGGACATCGTGTCGCGGGGGCGACTCTGGTGTCACAGGCCAATCATCAAGAACCCTGAGGCCAACCCGACAATGCATAAAGCAAACTGAGCCGGCCCCGGTGGAACGGCTCCCAGGACCGGCTCTGCACCCGCAGTCGCTGCCGACGCGTCGTCCTCCCTGTCGGAAAAGGGCGACACGCTTTCCGATTACGGTATGACGAAGTGAGCCCTCCTATTCCACATCCAGGCCGATTCATCGTGCCCAAGGGCGAAGGGCCGCTCCTTGCCGTAGCTGGTAGTCCTAATCCGTCTAGCATTGATGCCGGCGGCGACAAGGTGGTCATGGACAGATTTGGCGCGCCGCTGGCCGAGGGCGAGGTTGTATTCTCGCGTCCCACGCTCGTCGCAGTGGCCCTCGATGACGATCGTCGCGTGTGGATTTGCCTTCAACCATCGGACGTTCCCATCAAGACTCTGCTTCGCGTCCGCCCGGATCACCGATTTGTCGAAATCGAAGAAGACGTCTTTCAGGGGGGACTCCTTCGCCTTTTCTGCTTCTCCTGCCCCGGCAGTCGATGGCGGCGTCGCCGCAGCTGACGGGGCTGCCTCTGGCTTCGGCGCCGCTGGCGGCGTGACTGCCTCAACGGGAACCTTTGCCCGGCGGCTGGCAGCCACACTGCTCTTCAACGTCGCAAAGGCCGCCCGACACTTGCCAATATAGTTGCGGGCGTTCGGATCCGCGAACGGGTGGAACTCGGTGGCCTCGTGAGTCAATATATCCAGACATGCCTCGGCGTGGGCGTATTCCTCAGGCGCAAATGTCTCGGCACCCCCGGCCTTGGCCTCGGCCAGGTCGGCCTTCATGCTGTCGATGTCAGGGCGATAGGATGCGGTGGTCGCGCAGCCGGCAAAGATAAAAGCCACCAATGTGGAAACGAGTGCGAGGCGCCAAACCCGTCCAGCCTCACTGATCTGTGCCATCGTCGAACTCCCCCCTGTTCGCTAAATCGGCCAGCTCGACTCAGTTGCTCCTCTACCCTCCGCGTTGCGCAATCGCCTTTGCATCCTCGGCCGCCTTTCTGGCGATCCCGGCTGACACCTCCCCGGCTGCAAGGTCTCGCTCCCCAATCTCTTCCTCAGCAATACCAATATACTCCTTCGCCTTGGCCATTGGATACCGCGCGGCATCGATACTCGCCGCGCCAGCCGCCTGAGCCTCGGCAAGGGCTTGCTTGGCCGCCTTCAGAGCGGCTGGGGCGGTCCGCTCCCCGCTCACCCAATCATAGTAATCCGGTCTCAGGTGCACTCCCGTGCAGCCCCACAGCATCGCCACCGCACTCATCAAGGCGATTGCGAAGGACACCCGAACCCCCTTACCGCTGGTTCCCATCGCGTCCCTCCTTCGTTTCGTCGATGGATGGAAGTGAAACGTCAAACGAATCGCCCCACAGTAGGCCGCCAACTCCTGTCAGTCGGTCGATCAACCCGGAACAATCTATCACACAAAGTATCGCGAGTCAAAGTCAACCCCGATCCGAAAATAACGGGACTCGGAATATCTGGCTACACAGCGGGTGGCGCGGTGAGCGGGCGCACGGCGCCACCTCAGGGTGGGGGCTTGGATGAAGCCAGGCCTCCGGCAGCCGTCCTCGTTGCTTGGGGCTCACCTGCAACCCGAATCGATGGATCGAGAACTCCAGGGCCTGCTCGGAGACCCTCCAGAAGTCCTGATACTTCCCCATCAGGCTTC
>JBGQIR010000073.1:0-8244 GCA_041498535.1 Methylomirabilis sp. (SeqCode) | reverse complement strand
CGGAGACGGCGAGGGGCTCTACCGGCAGTTCGCGAGGGCGCGAGCTGGACGAGAGGCGGTCGAGAGTGGTAAAGGAACGGGTGGCCGCATGTGCAGCGGTGAGTGAGGGGCGGGAACGGGCGCTGTTGGTGGGGTTGCGGCGGAAGCGCGTCCCGCGCTGGGAGGCCGAGGAATCGCTGGTCGAGCTGGGCCGTCTGGCAGAATCGGCCGGGGCCCTTGTGGCCGGGACGATCTTACAGGAGCGAGACGCGCCGGATCCGCGCTATCTGATCGGGAAGGGAAAGGCGCAAGAGATCAAGGAACAGTGGGGCGGCAAGATCGATCTGCTTGTGGTGGACGAAGAGCTGTCGGGCTCGCAGCAGCGAAGCCTGGAGGAGCTGACCGGGTGCAAGATCGTCGATCGTCCATCGTTGATCCTGGATATCTTCGCTCAGCGAGCGAAGAGCCGGGAAGGCAAGCTCCAGGTGGAGCTGGCCCAGCTCGACTACTTATTGCCCCGTCTCGTCGGGAGGGGAGTTGACCTCTCTCGCTTGGGTGGTGGCATTGGGACCCGTGGCCCTGGCGAGACCCAGTTGGAGACCGACCGGCGCGTTATACGGCGGCGCATGGCCAAGGTCCGAGACGAGCTGGCGAAGGTCCGCCGTCATCGAGCGTTGCTGAGGCGGCCCCGGCGACGCCATGCCGTTCCGATCGTCGCCCTTGTCGGGTACACCAATGCCGGCAAATCAACGCTCTTCAACGCCCTCACTCACTCACACGTTCGCACGGACGACGCCCTCTTCGTGACCCTTGACCCCATCCTTCGACGGGTGACCACCCCCGACGGATTCACGTTTCTGCTCTCTGATACGGTTGGGTTCATTCGGCGACTTCCCCTGGAATTGGTGGCGGCGTTCAAGGCAACCCTGGAGGAGCTCCACGAGGCCGATCTCCTGCTGCATCTGATCGATGCGAGCCATCCCCAGATTCTGGAGCAGAAGGAGACCGTAGATGCGATCCTCGGAGAGCTCGGCCTCTCCGCCAAGCCGATCGTTGAGGTCTTGAACAAGGTGGACCTCTTGCCAGGGGGAGTCGAGCGAGGGTCCTTTGACGGCGATGGCACAGCACCACGCGTGGCCGTTTCCGCCCTGACAGGGTATGGCCTCGATCGACTGCGCACGGTGGTGCGGCAAGGACTGGAGGCTGTGCGTGGCCAGGAGCAGGGCCGAGCCCCGGCTCGTCGCATCCGCGCCCAAGGGGAAGACCGGTCACCGGAAATGGCGGGGGAGACACTCGATCTGGACGGAGGTCCTGGCGTCGATCGGGCCCGTTCGGGAGCGGGTGGGCCATGGGTCTGTCGATGGTAAACCTCGCCAATAGCCTCACGATCCTCAGGATCTTGATGGCTCCGCTGATTTCCATCCTGCTGGTCTACAGGTTCTGGAGGCTAGGCTTGGCGATGTTTCTGCTGGCGGGACTCACCGATGCGCTGGACGGATTCTTCGCCCGTTCGAGAGCCCAGCGCACAGACCTGGGGATGATCCTCGATCCGCTGGCGGACAAGCTGCTGCTCTTTGCCACATTTATGACCCTGGTCTACCTGCGCCAGGTTCCTCGCTGGCTCTTCATCATCGTCGTGAGCCGGGACCTGATACTGATCGGCGGCTTTCTGGTCGTCTACATCGCCACTGCCAAGACGGCGATCTTCGTCTCACAGATGGGAAAGTTGACAACCGGATTGCAGTTGGCAACGGTGCTGGGGACGATGCTCAGGAATGTGACGGGCGGGGTGGAGCCTTACTTGCAAGTTCTCATCTATATCACGACAGCGGTGACGATCTTCTCTGGACACGAGTACGTCCTGCGGGGCACAAAGTTGCTCAGCGCTTGAAGGGGGATCTGGGTGTCCAGGGGAGCAAGGCAAGCCGACGGCGAAGGCCTGGTAGCACCACCGTCGCCTGAATTGCCTCGATGACTTGGAGGTCAGTAAGGGTCCCTTCGGGGTAGTCTACGAACGCCTGACCGGTCTCCAGCTCCACGCGAGCTGCTGTGACGCCCTCGAGCCCCTCCAGGGCTCTTCTTACCCGATCTGCTCAAAGGCCACAGAGCATTCCCTTGACTTCGAGGATCTTCCGCCGGCGTCGTGTCGCAGGCCCATGGGGGCGATCAGAAAGGATCCGTGCTTCCGGCTTGACAAAGAGGTTCCGTGGTTTCATCGTGGGCGCTCTCGAAAGGATGGCGTCGCGGGCCAAGTGCTTCAATGAGAGCCTATCTCCATTCCCTCTTCCTGGCAAGCCGAAACTGATGACCATAACCGATGCCACTCGCACAGCGATTGGGCGCTCAGAGGGCTGATCCATGACTTCCCTTCCTGTGGTGGCGATCGTCGGGCGCCCCAATGTGGGGAAATCGACACTCTTCAACCGGCTTGTGGGCGGGCGAAAGGCGATTGTGCACGACGAGCCGGGCGTTACCAGGGACCGGCTCTACGCGACGACCGAATGGAAAGGCCGCGCATTCATCCTTGGTGACACCGGAGGTTTTGAGCCCGATGCCAAAACGGGTCTCCCTGCTCTGGTGGCCGCACAGGTGCAGCACGCCGTCCAGGAAGCCGCGTTGATCCTCTTCGTGGTCGATGCGCGCGAGGGAGTGTCGCCCCTGGATCTGGAGATTGCTCGGCGACTTCGGCGAGAAACCCGGTCGCGCATCGTCGTGGTGCCGAACAAGGTCGATCAGCCAGCACAGGAGGGCCGGACGTCTGAGTTCTTTCGCCTGGGATTTCCAGAGATCGTTCCAGTATCGGCCGAGCACGGACTGGGGGTTGCGGAGTTGGCCGACCTGATCGTCGACACGCTGCCGGCCGCGGCTGCGGAATCGGAGAAAACAGCCATCCGAGTGGCTGTGGTGGGTCGACCGAACGTGGGCAAATCCTCGTTGGTCAACCGGATTCTCGGGCAGGATCGGGTGCTCGTGAGCGAGCAGCCGGGCACCACGAGGGACGTGATCGACACCCCATTCACCCACAAGGACACGAACTACGTTCTGATCGACACCGCCGGCCTCAGGTCACGCAGCAAGGTCCAATGGCCGTTGGAGCGATTCAGCGTGCTCAGGACGCTGCGGGCTGTCGAACGTTCCGACGTGGCCCTCATCCTCTTGGATGGGCCCCTCGGGGTCACGGAGCAGGATGCCAAGATCGCCGACTACGTGCAGGACGCCGGATGTGGAGCAATCATCGTCGCCAACAAGTGGGATCTGATGCCACGCGGCGCAGACGCCAAGCAGCAGCTCACGCTCCAGATCCGTGAGCGACTGAGACACCTGGACTACGCGCCTATCGCTTTTATCTCCGCACTCACCGGCTTCCAGGTCCCGACGCTCTTCTCCCTGATGAACACCGTCGCGCACGCCAGATCCCGCCGGATTCCGACCCCTCAGATCAACACCCTCATCGGTGAGGCCGTCCGTAGGCATCCCCCACCCTCGCAGGGGAAGCGGCCGGTCCGATTCCACTACGCCACGCAGGCCGCTGGGCCACCCCCGACCTTTCTGCTCTTTGTGAGCGACCCTCGCCGTGTACTGGTTCCCTACCGACGCTATCTGATCAATCAACTCAGAGAGGCATACGGGTTTGTCGGGACACCTATCCGTTTGGTCCTAAAAGGAAAGCGGACGTAACCGTCGAGATTGCCACACACCGCCGACCTGTGCGGTTTTTGACGTCCTGGCATGCTGCCCTCCCCATCCTCACTTCTGACCGGTGTTGCGCGTGCTGGGCCGGAAGGAGATGGAGAAGAGGCCGCCAGGAAGGGGGTCAGGTCTCTTGCGATAGACCAACTGGCTTCGAGTGTCCTCACGGTTCGGTCACAGCCACCGTACAACGCGGGAGAGAGAAGCGAGTGAGGTCCCTATTTGATATAGATCATGGGCATTGTTGATTTCAATCATAGAAATTTATTGATGTGTGTAATAGCCTACAACATGGCTCCGCTTGCCTGTTTATCGGCTGCGGCCGGACGCTTGCAGAGGAGAACTATTGCTTGACAGTTCTCCGCCGTCCATGTTAGCTTGCGCGCATCTGGCAGCGGAGAACTCTGATTGCTGCGATTACTGCTTTGTAGGGTGGGCGGACTCTAAAGCCCCACGGCCTTATACCGAATGCGCCGCGTGTGTGGTTGGCATACCTCGGGGCTATCCAGTGCCGCACAAACCATGGTGGAGGTCACTGCTTCAGCCGCCTCTCCACCGATTCCAAGCCTTATGTTCCCCATGGATGTCGTGTCTCAAGATCAGGCGCTATGGAGGCGCGTAGCCGCCATTCCTTGCCAGTGATGGCTGCCGAGGCGGCGGAACGCCGGTCATGAAGGGAGGTCAATCATGAAGAGTTTTGAGAAGCTTCAGCCACCAAAGGAGGGGCACCCGATCACCTGGAAAGGTGGACAGTTGGTCGTCCCGGATCATCCGATCATCCCCTTCATCGAGGGTGACGGCACTGGCCGCGACATCTGGCGCGCGTCGGTTCGCGTGTTCGACGCGGCGGTGAAAAAGGCGTATGGCGGCAAGCGCCGTATGGTCTGGTTCGAGGTCTATGCCGGGGAAAAGGCGTTTAATACGTTCAATAACTGGTTGCCAGACGACACAGTCGAGGCCTTCCGCACCTACCTGGTCGGCATTAAGGGACCGCTCACGACACCTGTAGGGGGCGGCATTCGAAGCCTGAACGTCGCGCTGCGCCAGATGCTGGATCTCTACGTCTGCCTCAGGCCAGTCCTCTATTTTCGCGGCGTGCCGAGCCCTGTGAAACACCCCGAGCTGGTCGATATGGTGATCTTCCGGGAGAACACAGAAGACATCTATGCTGGCATCGAGTGGGAAGCGGAATCGCCTGAGGCCAGGAAGGTCATCGCGTTTCTTCAGACCGAGATGGGCGTGAAGAAGATCCGGTTTCCGAAGACCTCGGCTATCGGGATTAAGCCTATCAGCCGAAAAGGAACTGAGCGCCTCGTCGATGCGGCGATTCAGTACGCCCTCCGCCACAAGCGGAAGTCCGTCAATATCGTGCACAAGGGTAACATCATGAAGTTCACGGAAGGGGCCTTCCGGGATTGGGGCTATGCGCTGGCCGCCAGCAAGTACAGGAACGAGACGGTCAGCATTCGGGAAAGCTGGATCCTGGACAACAAGGAGAAGAATGCCAATCTCACAGTTGAGGAGAACGCCCGGGCGATCGAACCCGGCTACAAAGATATGACACCCGACCAGCAGGCGACGGTCCGCAAGGAAGTGGAGGCGGGCCTCGCGCTATGGCCGACGCACGGTGATGGCAAATGGAAGCGCAAGCTGATGATCAAGGATTCGATCGCGGACGTCACGCTGCAGCAGACCATTACGCGGGCTGATGAGTTCGATGTGATCGCCACACCGAACCTCAACGGCGACTATCTCTCCGACGCGCTCGCAGCACAGATCGGTGGGATCGGGATTGCTCCCGGGGGAAATATCAATTATCTCACCGGTCACGCGATCTTCGAAGCGACGCATGGCACTGCCCCCAAGTACGCTGATCTTGATAAGGTGAATCCCGGCTCGGTCATCCTCTCCGGCGACATGATGTTGCGACACATCGGTTGGAACGAAGCGGCGGACTTGGTCGTTCAGGGGCTTGAGCGGACGATTGCCCAGAGGCGGGTGACCTACGATTTCGCCCGGCTGCTGCGCGCGGAAGGGGCAACCGACGTCAAGGAGCTCAAGTGCTCGGAGTTTGCCACCGCCGTCATCGAGAATATGGGCTAACGGGGACAAGAGCAGTTCAGAGTTCACGGTTCATAGTTCATAGTTAAAGGCAACATGAGTGCTTCTTCAGTCTATGAACTTTGAACGTCTTTCGTCTACTGTGAACTACTGGAGGTGATGATGCGACCGAAGGTGACGGTGGTGGGCGGCGCTGGCAATGTCGGGGCCACGGTCGGCCAGTACCTGGTGACGAAGGAGCTGGCCGATGTGGTCCTTATCGACATCCTGGAGAGCGTGCAGCACGGGAAGGGGCTGGATCTTCTCGAGGCAGGCCCGATCTTGGGTTCTGACAGCCGGATCTTTGGCACGAAGGATTACAAGGACACCGCCGGTTCGAATATCGTCGTCATCACGGCTGGGATTGCCAGAAAACCCGGCATGAGTCGCGATGACCTGCTCAACACGAACGCCAAGATCGTTGGCGGAGTGGTCGATCAGGTTGTTGGTCACTCGCCGAGCTGCATTCTCATCATCGTCAGTAACCCGCTCGATGCCATGACCCAGTTGGCGTTCAAGCGAAGCGGCTTCCCTCGGGAGCGGGTTATCGGGATGGCCGGCGTCCTCGACTCGGCCCGTTTCCGGGCCTTTATCGCGCAGGAGCTTCGGGTATCCGTGGAAAACGTGAACGCTTTTGTCCTTGGCGGACACGGTGACACGATGGTTCCGCTCCCTCGATTCTCGACCGTCGCCGGGATTCCGATTACCGAGCTTCTGCCGCCGGATCGGGTCGATGCCCTGGTGAAGCGAACAGCCGGTGGCGGGGGAGAGATCGTTGCCCTGCTGGGTACGGGCAGCGCGTATTACGCACCGGCCGCCTCAGTCATGGAGATGGTGGAAGCGATTGTGAAGGATAAGAAGAAGATCCTTCCCTGCTGCGTCTATTTGGAAGGAGAGTACGGGATACAAGGGTTGTGTGTCGGTGTTCCGGTGAAGTTGGGCGCCTCCGGTGTCGAGCAGATCATCGAAGTCAAGCTGACACCCAGCGAGATGGCTGCCCTGAACCGATCGGCAGCCGCGGTAAAGGAGGTGGTCGAGATTCTAGGGCTTTAAAGGGCGTTCATAGTAGACGAAATGCGTTCACAGTTCATAGACAGAAAAAGCCTTGTCCATTTCAACGAACTACGAACTCTGAACTACGAACCTTTAACCCTTTCTGCGAGAGGAGAGAACGTCATGCGACATGTAGGAAGACGCGTGGGGATTTCGCTGATGCTGGCCGTCGCGCTGTTGTTCGCTGGGTGTGGGCAAGAGCTGAAGAAGGAGAACGAGCAACTGAAGGCGCAGGTCGCCTCACTCCAAAAGGAGAATGCCGACCTCAAGACCGAGATGATGACCTCCAAAGGTGAGAATGAAGCCATGAAGAAAGAGCTCGATGAAATGAAGCAACACATGGCACAGATGCAGCAACAGATGAAAGGCGGCAAGGCTGCAAAGAAAAAATAGCGCTCACGGACGGGCAGAGGAGGGAATCGCCTACGCGACCATAAATGGGAGTACAGTGATGACGCTGTGGAGCAGTTCGATCGGGAAGAAGGCGGTGATGGCCATCACCGGTTTCCTCCTGGTCGGCTTCGCCATCGGTCACATGCTTGGGAACCTCAAAATTTACCAGGGTGAGGCGAAGTTCAACGCGTACGCTGTCTGGCTGCGGGAGGTGGGCAGCCCCGCCCTCGGGCACGAGCAGTTCCTCTGGCTGGCCCGGCTCTTCCTGTTGACGGCGACCGTCCTCCACATCGTCGCGGCCGTGCAGCTCACGCGGATGAGCTACGCTGCACGGCCGCTGAGCTACGAGCGGTGGGAGGCGATCCAAGCGACGTACGCCTCGCGGACCATGCGGTGGGGCGGCGTGATTATCACACTCTTCGTCATCTACCACCTCCTCCACTTCACATTCGGGGCCGTCGGCTTCGCGCCCGGGCAGTACAAGGACATGTCCGTCTACCGCAACGTCGTGATCGGCTTTTCCGTGTGGTACGTGTCGGCCTTCTACATCGCAGCAATGGTCGCGCTCGGGCTTCACATGTACCATGGGGTGTGGAGCATGTTCCAGACGCTCGGCCTGAACACCGAGAATGCCAGTCGCGTCTACCGGGCGCTCGCCACCGTCTCGTCGGCCATCGTCGTCCTGGGCAACATCTCCATACCGACCGCAGTCTTCGTCGGGCTCGTCAAGTGATGGAGGGTGACAGACATGGATGTTGAGACGAAGGTCGGCCATACGGCAGCCGCTGTCGTAGACAGCAGGCTTGACGCGAAGATCCCGCCGGGGCCGATCGAGCAGAAGTGGGAGCGGCACCGCTTTGATATGAAGCTGGTGAGTCCGATCAATCGGCGGGGCTACACGATCCTGGTCGTGGGCTCGGGCCTCGCTGGGGCCGCGGCGGCCGCCTCACTCGGCGAGCTGGGTTACGACGTCAAGTGCTTCTCCTATCACGACAGTCCGCGCCGCGCCCACTCGATCGCCGCCCAAGG